>JANPNB010000518.1:0-15647 GCA_031427275.1 Alphaproteobacteria bacterium
CAAGCTGATCCCGACAGTTATGAGCATCGCGCGGCGTTCTGCGATGTGCTGGTGGTCGGCGCAGGTTTGGCGGGATTAACAGCGGCGCTGGACGCTTCGGCGACTGGCGAGAGGGTGATGCTGGTGGAGCAGGACCTCGTCGCGGGAGGCGGGTTGCTGCGAGACGGCGAAGCCGAAGAGCCCTGGATCGCAGAGACTTTGGAGACCTTGGCCGCAAGAGGAGTGCGGGTTCTGACACGAACCACCGCAGTTGGTTACTGGGACCATGACCTGGTCACTCTGGCGCAGAAACTGGTGGAGCCTGGACAAGCGCCGCTGGACGGCCAGGCCGCGCAGCGCCTTTGGCGGGTGCGCGCCAAACGGGTGGTGTTGGCGACCGGGGCCATTGAGCGGCCCCTGCCCTTTGCCGGTAATGACAGGCCGGGCGTCATGCTGGCCCAGGCCGTGCGGACCTATGTCAACCGCTATGGCGTGGTGCCCGGCAGCAAGGCGGTGATCGCCACCTGCAACGATGACGCCTATCGCACAGCCTTCGCCCTCGCCGATGCCGGGTGCGAGATCGAGGCGATCTTGGACAGTCGTCCGGCAGGCCTGACAGACATCGTCAAGGCCGCTCTGGCGCGGTTTCCGGTGCGATTTGACACGCAGGTTTCCGAGGCCCATGGCAGCGGGGCGGGTCTGACCGGGGTTATAGCGAAAATCGGTGGGCGGCCTCTCCATCTTAGCTGCGACCTGTTGGCCGTGTCGGGCGGGTTTTCGCCGGTGGCGCATTTGCACATGCAGGCGGGCGGAACCTTGCACTGGAATGAGGCGGCAGGCGCATTCGCAGCTGATCAAGCACGGCAGAACCAGACCACGGTCGGCTCGGCAGCGGGGGCGGATGACGTGCGCAACGCCGCCTCGGGGCTGACGCCACCGCAGGGCGTGGACACCAAGCACACCTTCGTAGATTTCCAAAACGATGTGACCCTGGCTGATATCGATTTGGCCTGGCAGGAAGGCTATCGCTCAGTCGAGCACTTGAAGCGCTATACGACGCTCGGCATGGCTACCGACCAGGGCAAGACCAGCAATATCGTCGGCTTGGCTCGTCTAGCGGCTCTGGAGGGGCGACCCGTTCCGCTGGTGGGACTCACCACCTTCCGCCCGCCCTATACCCCGGTGACTTTGGGGCTGTTGGCAGGCCATGCGACGGGTAAGCACCTCGCCGTGATTCGTCGCCCGCCGCTTTATGATCTGCATACGAAGCAAAAGCCACTCTGCCTACCCTCAGGCTACTGGATGCGGCCGCGCGCCTATCCAGTTGGCGACGAGAGCCTGCATGCCGCCGCCATGCGTGAGGCGCGGAGCGTGCGTTCGGTGGTCGGCTGGGTCGATGTCTCGACGCTCGGCAAGTTCGAGGTGGCGGGGCCGGACGCAGCGGCGTTCTTGGAACGGGTCTGCGCGACCACCGTGGCCAAGCTGGCGGTGGGCCGCGGGCGCTATACCTTCATGCTGCGCGAAGACGGGATCGTCATGGACGATGGCACAGTCTGGCGGATCGGCGCTGATCGCTACCTGCTGACCAGCTCCACCGGCGGGGCCGACAAGATGGCCCACCATCTGGCCTATGTGCGCCAAGTTCTTTGCCCGGAACTCAAGGTCGCCATTGCCAATGTGCAGGAGCATTGGGCTGGGATCGCGGTGGCTGGACCAAAGGCTAAGGCGGTGCTGGCTGACCTAGCGCTGAGGTTGGAAATCCCACGTCACATGTCGGTGGCGCGAGGCGAGATTGCGGGTGTGCCGGTGCTGATCCTGGCGGCCAGCTATTCAGGCGAGCGAGCCTTTGAGATCTATGCGGCGGGCCACCAGATCGCACCGGTTTGGCAAGCGCTCGCTGCACGCGGCACCGATCACGGTGGTTGTGTCTACGGCCTAGAAGCCCTGGAGATCCTGCGCATCGAGAAGGGCCATGTGGTGGTGGGTGGAGAGATCGATGGACGCACGACGCCGCGTGATCTGGGCCTGCACAGGATGCTGAATCCGGTTGCTCCCTACATCGGCGCTCCAGCCCTGCAGCGCCCTGCCCTGCAAAACCCGCAAGGCCGGTTGCAATTGGTGGGCCTGGCGTCGGATCGGCCGATCCCGGAGGGCTCCATGCTGGTACCGGGCATACCCGACGCGCCGCAGGGCCATGTGACCGGTGCCGGTCAGCGGGTCTTGGGCGAAGGCTATGTGGCGCTGGGCTTCCTGCGCGACGGCGGTGAGCGCTCGGGCGAAGACCTGGTGGCCTGGTCGGCGACCCGGGGCAACATGGCGCGGGTTCGGGTGGTCAACCCGGTGTTCTATGACCCAGAAGGGGCGCGCTACCGTGACTGACGCTCCGCGTTTTCAGCTCTCGCCCCGGCAGGCTCTGCTCCGCTTGGAACTGTGGGGAGAGATCGCCGCCGTGAGCACGCGCTTCGAAGCCGCGTTCGGGATAGCCCTGCGCGTTTCCAGCCGGTCGGCTTCAGTTGGCGAGCTGCGGGTGATCTGGCGCGAACCCAAGGCCTGGATGGTCGCTGCGCCCATGGCCGAATTGCAGGATATCCTGGCCAAGTTGACGGATATTGCTGGCCAGGACGGTGTCGTTACTGACATCTCCGGAGCCGCTGTGCGCTGCACCCTGTACGGCCCCGACTGGCGCGCCCTGCTCACCCACGGTGGCGTATTCGACGCCGAAGATCCGGCCTTCGCCCCCGGTTGCGTGGCAGGCACCGTGGTAGAGCACATCGCTATCTGCATCGACGTGGTGAGCGATGACCAAGCCTGCGTCTATGTGGCCCCAAGCTATGCGGTTGATTTGCTCGGGTATTGGGAGACGGTGGCGGGGAGTTTGGCGGTTAAGAGTTAGCCACCCCAATCGCCACCCAGCCCCTCTGTTCCCTCCAGTCGCTCGGCAGGTCTGCAAACCGTCCCAAACCAAGCTTGCCAATGTCGGTGAAGCTGCACTTGCCATCAAGCACTAGGTCGGCAATGGCGTGGCCGCTGGCCGGCGATAGGCCAAAACCCACGCCGGACATGGTGGCGGCGGTGAGGTTGGCCGGGCTCGTGAAGCGCTCGATCACCGGGCGGCCGTCGGGGGTGTTTTCGATGATCCCGGCCCAGCTGCGGATCACCCTCAGGTGCGCGATGCTGGGCAGCAGTTCGGCGACGCGTTTGGCCAGGTTGCGGATGAGCGGCGTGGTCGGGCGGGCAGTGGGGCCGGTTGCGGCGACCTCCAACCATTCATGGGGTCCACCGCCATAGGCCAAATTGCCACGCAGGGTCTGGCGCCCATAGAGTCCGTTGCCGTCTACCCCGCCGATAGCCATCAGCGGGGCTGGTTCGGTGACGATCATTTCTGCGCGAGCCGAGGCCAGCGGCAGGTCGATGCCGAGCATGTCCAGCAGCATGCCGGTCTGCGGCCCTGCGGCGACCACGACGGCGTCGCAGCCGAAGGTGCCCTTGGTGGTCTCCACGGCTGTGACCTGGCCACCCTTGGTCTGGAACCCGGTGACGGCGCAGTTCTGTGCAATCTTGCCGCCGAGATCCTGGATCGCCCAGGCATAGGCTTGGACCGTGCGCTGGGGGTTGGCGTGACCGCCGAATTTCACATGGATTCCGCCCAGGTTCTGCGGGGTGACCAGGGGGGCCATGGCCAGGGCTTGCTGGCTGTCGATGTGGTCGGCGGCATAGCCGAGCGCGTTAAAATTCGCCGCCATCTTGTGGTAGGAGGTCAGCTGGGCGGGGGTTAGAGCAACGATTACCCGCTCGCGGCGATACTCGGTAGGATAGCCCAACAAGTCGTCCATCAGCGGCCAGAGGCGTTGCTCCTCGGCATAGAGCGGGGAGTGATAATGCGAGGCCCCGCCGCCGTTGCGGCCTGAGGCCTCCCAGCCGACAATGCCCTTGTCCAGAACCAGCACATCGCAACCGGCACGCGCCAACCACCACGCAGCGCTGAGGCCCGTGACGCCACCGCCGACGATGACAATAGAGGTGCCCTTGGGGTTCATGCGGGATCTTCGCTGAAAGTGATCATCTGCGCCGCCTCACGGTCGGTGCCGATGTCGCGATAGGGCACCCACTGGCTGGGGATGCCGAACCAGACATCCCATCCGGCGGTCATGGCGGCAGCTTCGTCCCAATCAGCCAAGACCTTGAGCGGCAGCGGGCGAACTGGCGCGCGGAACCCGGCCAGGGGGATGGGCGGCGATTGGGTGGCGCAGGCCAGGGTCAGGGCCACTTGTTCCCGACACCGCCGCGCCTGACAGGCCCCCATGCAGACACGGGTGAGACGCTTGATCTGGTCCTGATTGATCGGGCCGTCAGTGAGCAGAGTGTGGAGGTCGCGGGTAGCGAGCTTGCCCGGCCGGGTGAGATAATTGGGCGGTTGCACGCCCAGCAAGTCAGCGCGAGTGACCTCTTCGCACTGGCAGACCACCACTTGATCATCGCCGACGCTGAGCAGGGCGCGCATCCAGGCGGTTTGGTAGGCTTGGCTGTCGTGCGGCGCGCCCAGACCCGCGCAATCGCCGGTCACGAAGACATTGGGCAAGGTGGTTGCATCCGTGCCGGTGAGGATCGGCACATGGCCACCGCGCTGGCTGTCCATGGTCAGACCGCCACCCAGCACATTGAGCAGCTCGATGGCCGGGGCCATGCCGATGCTCATGACCACGGTGTCGCAAACGACCTCTGTGGTCGGCCCGCCCACCGGGCCGACCGCGATGCGCTCGACGCCATCCAAGCGGCCATGGGCACGGTGGATGACTTGGCCGGTCAGCAGGGGAATGTCGGCAAGGTCAGGGCTGATGGTAGACTGCGCGGTCGGCAGCGCCTCGACAATGGCGATCACCTCCAGGCCTTTGGCCCGGGCCAATCGGGCGGTCGTCATGGCCAGTTCGCCAGAGCCCAGCACCACGATCCGGCGTCCGGCAAAGGCGTCATAGCGCTCCACCAGGGCGGCGAACCCGCCTGCACCCATGACGCCGGGCTGATCCCAGCCGGGGAAGGCCATAGGGATATCGCGCGCGCCGGTGGCCAGGATCAGCTTGTCGAATCCCACCAGCCAAGCCCGTTCTTCATTGGCCAGCCCGACAACCGGTTGTGGAAGGGCTGCAAGGCCCGGACCATTGACGAAGGCTCCCCAGGCATAGGTGGCCAGCGCCACCTCGACACCCAGTTCGAGGGCCTCTTCCAGGTCTGGATTGGCAGCGAAGATCTGCTCGACCATCCGCTCTTGTCGCTGGACCGCTGGCGTCATGCGACCGCCATAATAGAGCGGAGTGTCGAGGCCCATCAGGCTGGCCGAGACCGGGTTCTCGTCGACCAGCAGGACCTGAGCTCCGGCCTTTGCCTGGGCGATCGCAGCGGCTGTGCCAGCGGGGCCGGCCCCAACGATCAGCACCTGAACGGTGCGCTCCGGCCTTGGCAGTTTGCCGTTGATGGCGGCGCGGTCGATGCCGTCGAAAGCCTGGGGCATCAGACGGCCTCCAGGGCCTGTTCCAGATCAACGATCAGATCGTCAGGATGCTCA
The DNA here is from genome assembly GCA_031427275.1 of Alphaproteobacteria bacterium. Classification (GTDB taxonomy): domain Bacteria; phylum Pseudomonadota; class Alphaproteobacteria; order Caulobacterales; family Caulobacteraceae; genus Phenylobacterium. The sequence continues at coordinate 5,540 of JANPNB010000518.1, forward strand.
AGACCCACCGACAGGCGCATTGTGGCATCCGTGATCCCAGAGGCCTCGCGGCTTGCCTTGGGGACATTGTAGTGGGTGGTGGTGGCCGAGTGGCAGATCAGGGTCTCAGTGCCGCCCAGGCTGACCGCCAGGCGCATAACCCGCAGGCGGTCTAAGAACCGGAAGCACTCCGCCTCTCCGCCTTTCAGCCGAACCGAGAAGGTCGAGCCAGTGCCGCGAGATTGGCGGGCCATCAGGGCGATGGCTTCGGGTTCCTCGCGGAAGCCAAGGTAGGTAACGCCCGCGACCTTGGGATGATCGCGCAGATAGGTAGCGATCTTCAGGGCATTAGAACAGGCGCGCTCGGTGCGGAGTGGCAGAGTTTCGAAGGAGCGCAGCAAGAGCCAGGCGGTTTGGGCGTCCAGGTGCGCGCCCTTCAGCGTGCGCATGTTCTTCAGCTTGGCGATTAGCTCGGCCGAGCCGGAGACTCCCCCTGCCAGCATGTCGGAATGGCCCGCGCAATATTTGGTCAGCGAAGTCATGCAAAGGTCTGCCCCCTGCGCCAATGGCGACTGTAGCAGCGGACCCAAGAAGGTGTTGTCCACCACGATGATTGGCTTGCGACCCTGCTTAGCTTCAACACTCTTGGCCAGGCGCGCGACAAGGGCGATATCGACAATTGCCGCCGTAGGATTGGCCGGGCTTTCCAGCCAGATGACGCCAATTGGGCCATCTCTGGCTGCGCGGTCCAGAGCGTCCTGGATTGAAGCCTCGCTCAAGCCGTCTGCGAACCCGAAGGGGCGGACACCGAATTCGGGCAACACATTGTGCAGGAAGTTGTCAGTGCCGCCATAGATCGGCTGGGAATGGACGATGGTGTCGCCGGGCCGAACGAAGGTCAGCAAAGTGGTGGTGATGGCCGACATGCCCGAGTTGAACACCGCGCTATCTTCGCCGCCGTCCAGGGCACAGAGCCTAGCCTCGACCATCGTCAGGTTGGGATGGCCAAGCCGACCATAGATATAGGCCTGGGGTTCACCAGCGATCCGCCGCGCGCCGTCGGTATCGGGGGCCGTCAAAGAAGGCCTCGTGGATATCCTTGGCCTGCTGAGCCGAGCGATAGACAAAGGTTGAAGTGGCATAGATCGGCGGCTTGGCGGCACCCTGGCCGGTGGCCGGATCATACCCGTGGCTGATGGCCAGGGTTTCTAGGTGCAGTCCGGGCTTGTCGCTCACGGGGTGGTGCTCTTGGCTTGATCGATGAAGGCTTGCGCGGTCGTGCAATACCAGTCGGTGAAGCGGATCAACAGGGACTCGGCCTCGCTCGAATAGGGCCCGGGCTTATAGGCGATGGAATTGACCCCCAGCTGGTTGTTTTCCACCAGTTCCCGGTCCTGTAGATTGGTGCGGTCCCATAGCGCGGTGAGGTTTTCAAGGTCATAGTCGGTGCCTTCCTGGGCATCCTTATGGACCAACCACTTGCCGGTAATGATGGTTTCATTCACGCCGCTCGGCATGGCGCTGAACATAAACAGGAACTCGCCGGTGGCGTGGCAAAAGCTGTTGGGCTCCAAGGCCCACCGCAGGGAGCCGATATCGCCGTCGCCGGTGGGGCACATCAGCTTGGCCACCGAGCGCTGACCATCGAGAGTCATCGAGACGCAGCCTTCGTTCAAGGGAAAGCGCACCGCTTGCCACCAGTCGCCCTCCACTGGGCCGCGCGGCAATCCAAGGGCATCCATTCGTGCATCGAAGGCCTTGGCATGTTGGTCTTCGCCATAATCGAAGTGCGCCGAAGTGCCCATTGGAAACGCCACTGACAGCTCGGGGTGGCCGGTGGGGCAGTGGTAGCATTCCCGGGCATTTTCCATGGCCAGTTTCCAGTTGGCTTTCTCAACCAATGTGGTTTCGAAGACGACCTTCGCATTGAGCAGATCGTGTGGTTCCAGCAGGGGCGCAAAGGCCTCCCGGAAAGGCGCGAAGTCCGGCGGATCGTCAGCCAGGCAGAGATAGATGACCCCAGACAGCGTTTCCAGCTTCACCGGTTTTAGGCTGCGAGTTCCAGGGTCGAAGTCCTCACCCATGCGCCCGGCATGGACCAGCTCGCCGGTCAGTTCATATGTCCACTTGTGATAGGGACAAACGAGGCGGGCTGCGGCACCGGTGCCGGTCGGACAAATCTGGCTGCCGCGATGGCGACAAGTGTTGTGGAAGGCCCCTAACTGACCCTGACGATCACGCACGACGACAACCGGCCACGGGCCGATATTGAGCGCCATATAGGTGCCGGGCTTGGGCAGTTCGACCTCGAACCCGACGAGCATCCAGTGGCGGGCGAATATGGCCTGGAGATCAAACTCATAGGCGGCCGGGTGGTTGTAGAGACCCTGCGGCAGGCTGTGCCCAGGCAGCCGCGCCCTCAGCATCTCCTCAATCGACCGCAGTGTTTGCATGATCACTCCAACAGTTCAGCCAAAACATCGCACGGGCCAAAGATCGCCGCATATCGCATTTCGTCATGTGGCCATTCGATCTTTCTTTTCTTTGAGTCCTAAGCCAAGTGGGCCAAGGTCACGTCGTCTCAGATCGGGCGAAATAATCGGGCGAAAAACCTATGACCGGGAACGCGAAACCTACTTTGATAAATCGACGATGGTTGCCGTTGAACGCCTTGCGCGCCTTCGACGCAGTTGGTCAGCATTTGAGTTTCACCGCCGGGGCGCAGGCGTTGCACGTTTCACAAAGCGCACTTAGTCGCCATGTGATCAGCCTTGAGGGTTTGCTTGGTCGCCAGCTGCTGGAGCGCAAGCCACATCGACTCACCCTCACCGAGGCCGGCGCGGCGCTGCTTCCGGTGGTTCGGAAGTCATTTGATCGCCTGGAACAGGCGCTGAACGCGGTCCAGAACGGCGACACGGGTGGGCGCACCCTGCGCGTTCATATTCCGCCATCCTTGTTACAGCAGATGGCGTTGCCGATGTTGCGCGACTTTCGGCGCGAGTTTCCAGATGTGCTTTTGGACGTCTCCTCGTCACATGTCACTGGCCTGCCGGATCAGGAACTGGATGTGGCGATCGTCTATGATCGCCCCGTGATGGACGACCGGGTCACCGACCTCCTGTGGATGGTCCGGGTTTCCCCCGTGTGTTCGCCCGCCGTGGCCGTCGCTGCCGAGGGCAAATCACTGGCGGAGTTTCTCGCGGCGTCCGAAATGCTGCATGTGAAGCTTGAGAGCGAACCTCGCAGCCTGCTGTGGTCAATATTTGCGCGCCACTTCGGACTGGCCACTAGCACGGATCGCGGGCTGTCGTTCGACACCGCGATCTCAGCGATGCAGTACGCGATGTCTGATGGGGGCGTCGCACTTGCCGACATCGACATGTTCGCCAACGAGATCGCCGAGGGGCGGTTGGTGGCACCCTATGACTCGGTCATGGAGGACGGCTTCGGTTATTATCTGAAGTTCCACGCGGAAGACCTTGGCGATCCTGCAATCGCCCTGTTCCGGACATGGTTCCTTGGTCGCTTTGCGGCCAATAGCCGGACGGCATTGCCTTCTGAAGTGGCAGAAGCGGTGTTCGCTCAAGGCGCTTAGGGTACCGCCGCCGCGTGGTGCAGCTCCAGCCCCAGTGCGTGATTTCGGGGAAAGCCCTTCCAGGTCGCGCCCGGTCCGCCAGGGCTGATAGCGGCATAGCCTAGGGGGCCGGTTGCCGGCCACGTAGTGTCGTTGGAGATCGGCATACCCACGGCCAGATAGGCGGCTCGGCTCTCATCGCCCTTCACCCAAAAGTCGAGGAAGGCTGTGATCATATGCTGCTGAATGCCGGCGGTTCGTGTCTTGCTCCAGACCGGATCCTCGAACCAATCTAAGTCCCAGAGTCGAGTTCGCATTTCAGCGGGCGCTTCATTCATACCGATATTGTGGCCCCCGTTTTGGAAAACCAGGAGGTAACGGTCCGCATGGATAGCTTGGTCAAATACGTTTCGCACGCCGTCGGCAAAGCCGACCGTCCGGTCACGATCCCCAGCGATCACCATGAGGGGCGTTTTGAGGTCAGCCAATCCCTCAGAGCCCCAGGCATTGAAACTCTGGCCGCCGCCTGCGGGTGCAATAACTGTTACCGCTTTCAGTCCGGGGATGGCTAGGCTTTCGACCTTGGGCCCGCCGCGAAGATATGGCTTCAGATCTCCATTGGAAACGCTCTGAGCGGCACGTCCATTGGGGTTGAGGGTCGCACCCGCTACGGTCAGCGCCCCGTAGCCGCCCATCGAATAGCCGACCACCGCAATCCGGTCGGGATCTACCCCCGCCAAAATACCGGCTCGCGCTTGGGCTTGAAGAGTCTTGGCGACAAAAGTGATGTCGAGCGGTCGGCGAAGCGCAGGTTGGCCGAAATTTGCGAGATCGCTGATGTTGGGATCACGGTGATGGATCGCGGCGACCACATAGCCTTTGGAGGCTAGGTTCTCGGTCAACCAGGTCATGGCGGCCGGTGTTCCACTATAGCCGTGAGACACGATCACCAGCGGATACCTACCGCTGTCGGGTGCCGCATTGCGGATGGCCAGACCCCGAACCGTGAAGGCGATGGCTCCCAGGGGCGGTTCGCCGGGGAGGGCATCAGCATAGCTGACGGCCTTGGCACCGCGGCGGGGCGAAGCCGGATACCAGATATCGATCCCAAGTGCCCGTGCTGTAGAGGCGTTTTCCGTTTTGGTAGCAGGGGCGGGAGGCTGCGTGGTGTCAACGAGGACGATGGATTTCAGGCCAACCGAGTGGGGCCCGAGGCGTGCCAATTCGGGGGCATCAATGCCCGGTCGGCTCAGCGGTTCGCCGGCCGTCGCGCACCCAGCGACGCAGAGCGCTGACAGCCCTATGAGCCAGGATCTCAACATGATGTTCGCCGAACTGGGGGTTCAGACATAGCCGATGGCCAGTTTCTGTTCGGCAACGATGGTCTTGGTGGCGGCCCAATAGTGGTAAGCTGACCAGAAGCCTGTGGGAGCGAGGATCAGCAGAGCCAAGCGCAGGGATTCTGCGTCGGCACCGGCCGGGCCGGCAAAGTGGTCGCTCATGAAGCCGACGGCTTGGGGTGCCACGATCAGGTTCAACACATTGGCGACCAATAGAGACACAGCAATGAAGGTCGCCCGCATCTTCGCGGGTGCTAGGTTCTGGATGAGGGCCATGGCCGGACCGATGTAGAAATAGATCGCCGGAATAAAGAGCCAGAACATCAATTTCGCGACCCATAGCTCGTGGGTGTAGAAGGCAAAGAACGAGGGAATGGTGGAGAGGGCGACGCCACCAGCCACCAGCCAACAGACATGTCGTGGATCATCGAAAATGCGACGCGATAAGAGCCATGCCGTGGCCACGATCGCGGCGAACCCGGCGATTAAGTGAATGGGTCCGATCAACGCCCCGGCTTGGCCGACGTCCAGATGATAGGCGCGCTGTAAGAAAGTCGGGGTGAACCAGATCAAGCCCCAGCCCCACAACGCTGAAACGCCGCCACCCATGCACACATGGAAGTAGGCTTTCTGTTTCCAGAGAAATGCCATGGATTCCTTGAAGGTAGGCCTATTGGTTTGATCGCTTGCATCCAGGCCGCCGCGGATAGGCTCCTTGATCGTTAGGAAGACGATGATCCCAAGCAGCAGGCCGGGAACGCCCAGAACCAGAAAGGCCGAGCGCCAGCCATAAAGATTTGCCACGGCACCGGCCATATCGGCACCCATCCAAGCACCGAGCGGCGCGCCGAGCGCGAAGACCGTCATGGCCATCGGACGTCGCGCGGCGACAAAATAATCTGCGATGATCGAGTTTGCTGGGGGCGTGCCACCGGCCTCGCCGACCCCCACACCAATCCGCGCCAGCATGAATTGCAGATAGTTTTGCGAGAGACCGCATAGCGCCGTCATACTCGACCAAAGCACGAGCGCTCCGGCCAGGATATTGCGTCGATTGGACCGGTCTGCGAGCCAAGAGATCGGGATACCCAAGGTGACGTAAAAGACCGCCAGTGGAATGCCGGTCAGTAAGGCAATGCCGCTATCGGTCAGATTGAGCTCCAACCGCATCGACTCCATCACCGTAGTCACCACGTAGCGGTCGGCGATGTTGACTGCGTAGGTCAGGCACATGATCCCAAGGACATACCAGCGCATCAGCGACGGATTCGGGTCGATCGGCACGGCGTCGGTGGCTTGGGTCAATGCGGTGTCCTTAGACGGTGAGGGGTAGTCAGTAGTGGGCCTAGCGCCTCTTTCAGAGGCGAGAGGAAGGGCTCGAAATTTTCCCATTGATCGAGACCACCGCGGAAAATCGGCTGCCTGACCTGTTCTGAGCTCGCGGTGCGGACCGCGCGTTCGGTGGCGTGGAAGTCGACGCAAGCCTGTTCAAAGGGTAACTCGCAATGCTCCAAGATCCGACGAACTTGGGATTCGAGATCATGGACGACCTCCTCGTACTGCACGCGCAGTACCCGGCCGGGTAAAACCTGATCCCAATGCTGCATCAGATCGACATAGTCGCGATAGTAGCGGCCAACTTCGGACAGGCCGTAGGTGAACTCCTGGCCCTCGCCAAACAACTGCTTGAAGCCAGAGAAGCAGCAGGCCATCGGCTCGCGCCGGGCATCAATGATCTTGGCGTTGGGTAGGATGAGGTGAATGAGGCCAATGTGCCGGAAGTTGTTGGGCATCTTATCGATGAAGAACGGTGCGCCCTTGCGATGGATGGCGGTGTCGCTGATGTAGGCCTCGCCGAATTCGCGCAATTCGTCGGGATTAATTTCGGCTAAGTTGCCTGGATAGAGCGGCGCGTCATCGACCCGCCGTCGACCGTCCAGACGGTGAGCCAGGGCCAGGATGTTGGGCAGTTCCATCGTGCCCTCGACCTGGGAGTGTGAGGCGAGGATTTGTTCCAGAAGCGTGGAGCCGGCCCGGGGCAAGCCGACGATGAATATCGGATCCGGGACCGGGCAACCTGCGCCACGATTTGACGCAAAAAGCTCTTCTGAGCAGTGAACGGCCTGCGCGACCAGATCAGCGTGCATCCGGTCTGCGCTATAGTTTAGTTCCTCGCGCTTCAGCCGGTTGCCGCGCTCGTAATAGTCAAAGGCGTCGGCGTAGTCAGCCGCATCTTCGAGTGCTTTGCCGAGTGCGAAACAGAGGGAGTAGCGATCAAAGAGGGAGGTTTGCGCTGCCGCTTCAGCGGTCTGCATTTGCGCGATCTCGTCATGGCTGAAGCGGTAGGTCTTCAGGTTCGCTAGGCTCCAAAACGCGTCGCCCAGGTCAGAACGCAGGGTGTAGGCGCGGCGATAGGCCATCACGGCAGCGTCCTGGCGTCCGACCGTCTTGAGCGCGTGGCCATGGGTCAGGCAAATGATCGGATCGTTTGGTGCCTCAGCCCGCAGCTCATCATAGAGCGCCAAGGCTTGCTCGAAATTGCCGACGGCAAGGTGTTGATTGGCGTATTGCAGTTTGAATTGCGGGCTGCCTTGCGCGATCTCGCGGATCGCCTCGGCCTCTTGCAGCGCCTTCTCGAATTTCTGGCACCTATTGAGCAGCTTGATGAAGTCGAACCGTGCGGGCAAGTAGTCGGGGCGCAGGACGGCGCAACTCTCAAGCAGGAATTCTGCTTCTTCCAGTGCGTGCGACCGCACCCCTATTTCGGCCAATAGCCGCATGGCCTCGAAGTGGTGGCCATTGGCCTGCAAGTAAGCCCGGCACAGGCGTTCAGCCTTGTACAGTCGTCCCTCGTGGAGAAAGCTGATGACACTGATCAACTCGCGCGGAAGGCCCATCAACCACTTAGCCTGAGATCGAGCGGCCATGGCCAGCTCTTGTCGTCCTGCTGCCTCGTTCAACTCGGCGAGAGCATTCCAGCTGGAAATCAGTCCGGGATTGGACCCGGTGGCGCGTTCAAAGGCCTCCACCGCTGGACCATGCCGACCCAATACCAGGTGACAGTAACCCTGCTCCTGGAAAGCCCGTCCATAACCTGGCTGGACCGACAGAAGCACTTCGAGGACTTTGAGCGCTTCGTCTGGGTGTGACTGGTGGCGCAGGCAGACCGCAGCAATGTAGAGGGCATCAGGTTCGGAAGGATCATCTGCTAGCACGCCTCGCACCAAGCTGAGCGCGCCAGCCAGATCGCCGGACTGAAGCCGCCGACGGGCCTCATCCGTCGGCGAGTCCGTTGGGGTCGCTTGCTGTTGGTCTTGTATGCTCAAGGGTTACCCCCGGGGGTGCCGATTAAAGACATCATGCCGAAGGACAGCGGCGTCCTTCGGCATGACTGGTTCGGCAGCTTACCTAGTACTTCGACGAAAATCTCACGCCGATCGTACGGGGTCGATTCGTGGTGATCCGCAGCACACGGTCGGAGGCATTGGCATAGAGTTGCGCCCGGGTGTCGGACAGGTTTTCACCGAACACCTCGAACGTCCAGTTGTCCTTCACCACCCCGACTGCCGCATCGAAGGTCTGGTGGGCCTTCAGGTGGAAGTCGCCCTGAAGCGGGTTACCGAAAGCGTCGGCACCCCGGTCGATGGTCGACAACATCCGTCCTGCAGCCTGCGCGTCAGCACGGACATAGCCCTCCATCCCGTCGCCGAACTCGCGCTCGTAACGCATGCCGAGATTGCCCTGCAACTCAGGTGTCAAGGCAAGCTGGCTGCCCACGGGCCGCAGGTTTGAGACACCCTTGGTGACCCGGGTGAGTTCGCCGTGGGTATAGGCAACAGCGCTGGTGACTGTCAGGCCAGGCACGCCACGCCATATCATGCTGGCTTCAACACCTTTGATTTCGGCGTCAGCTGCGTTCTGAACGAAGGTCAGGAACGAGTCCTTCGGACGATAGACCTGGGATTGTAGGTTGTTCCATTGGATGAAGAAGGCTGAGCCGTTAAACTGCAAGCTGTTGTCAAAAAACTGGGTCTTCCAGCCAAGCTCGTAGTTTTTGACCGTGTCGGTGCCGTAGGAGACCGGCACCTTGAAGAGTGGATCACCCCCCGCAGAGGCTGGGGTGCCGCCGCCGCGATTGAAGCCGCCGGGCCGGAAGCCCTCGGAATAGGTCCCGTAGAACATCAGATCGGGTTGGGGTTTGTAGGTCAGATTGACCTTGGGGATGAAGCCCTTCTCAGTCCTGGGCGTGAACAGCGGCCCTTCAACCGGACGACCGTGGTCGGCCAGCTGGCTAAAGCGGCTGCCGAAACTCGCGCCACCGGCAATGGTGACCTTTTGGTCGTAGTAGCGCCCGCCAACGGTCAGAGTTAGTTGCTCCGGGATGATGTCGTAGGCGACCTCGCCGAAGACCGCGATTTGTCGGTCCGAGCGGGTGATGTCGTTAATGAACTGGACCGTCGGGTCGGTGATGTTGCGGTCAATGGTCTTGACCTTGGTCAACGGATTGTTCTGTGACGGGAAGCCGGACTCTAGCGAGCCTTCATAGGCGAAGTGGTCTTGGCTGTAGATAAAGTCACGGTCGAAATAGAGACCACCGATGGCCCGCAACCGCCAGTCAGCCGGAGTCGCAACTCGGAATTCCTCAGTGAAGCGGGTGTTGCGAGTTTGATTGAAGACGTGGTTTTTTGGGTTGTGACAGGCCGCCGAGGCCGGCAGCGTTGCCGAGCCTCCATAGGCATGGACATAGGCGGCATAGTCACAGTTGTAGTAGACGGCGAACGGACCAGACGATGAGTAGTTGGTGTAGTCTGTCCGCTGTACGGCGCGGCGGTTGATGTAGCCGCCGGTGTAGAGCAGGTCGAGTTGGCCAAGCCGGCCCTTCACGGTCCAGGACGACACGTCGCCCTTGTCTTGCAAATCGTCGGGGTTGAAGCGCTTGACCTTGAGGTCACCCAAGGTCGGATCGTAGACGAGTCATTCCTGCGCACGCTGGTGCTCCCCATCTCTCCGAGCGCGAGCACCTCTGGTTACTGATTGAATGGCGAGATGGCGATCCGGAACCCGCCAACTACTTCCTTGCCTCGCTCCCTGCAACAATCACCAAGAAACGCCTCGTCCAAATCGTCATGCAGAGATGGCGCACCGAACGCGTCTACCAAGATCTCAAAGGCGAGCTCGGCCTCGACCACTTCGAAGGTCGCAGCTTCCCAGGCTG
>JANPNB010000519.1:0-2487 GCA_031427275.1 Alphaproteobacteria bacterium
CCCGCGCCCTTGCAGGCCCCCAAGCCTGAGGTGCGCAATCCGTTCGGCGGCGAGGCCGTTCCAGCTCAACCCGCACCGGTCAAACCCTGACTTCCCTCCGAATTTCCGAATCACCTAGCGGCATTCCTCGCGAATCACCCCTAATCTGATCGCCCATGGCCCGGTACATTTTCATCACCGGCGGCGTGGTCTCCTCTTTGGGAAAAGGCCTGGCGTCCGCCGCCCTTGGCGCGTTGCTGCAAGCACGCGGCTACAAGGTTCGTCTGCGCAAGCTCGACCCCTATCTCAATGTCGATCCGGGCACGATGAGCCCCTATCAGCACGGCGAAGTCTTTGTCACCGACGACGGGGCCGAGACCGACCTTGACCTTGGTCACTATGAGCGGTTCACCGGCGTCAGCGCCACGCGCAACGACAACATCACCACCGGCCAGATCTACAAAACCATCATTGAGAAAGAGCGACGCGGCGACTATCTGGGCGCAACCGTTCAGGTGATCCCTCACGTCACCGATGAGATCAAACAGTTCGTCCTCTCCGATCCCGGGGAGGGCGTTGATTTCGTGCTTGTCGAGATTGGCGGCACGGTGGGCGATATCGAGGGCTTGCCGTTCTTCGAGGCGATCCGCCAGCTGGGCCAAGAGCTGCCCCGTGGCGAGGCCTGCTACATCCACCTGACTCTGTTGCCCTATATCAAGACGGCCGGCGAAATGAAGACCAAGCCGACCCAGCACTCGGTGAAGGAGTTACGCTCTATCGGCATCCAACCCGATATCCTGCTCTGTCGCTGCGAACAGCCGATTCCTGACAGCGAACGCCGCAAGATCGGCCAATTCTGCAATGTCCGCGAGAGCGCCGTGATCCAGGCGATGGATTCCGACAATATCTATGCCGTGCCTCTCGATTATCATGAACAGGGCTTGGACCGCGAAGTCCTCGACGTGTTCGGCATGACCGATATTGCACCGGTCCCGGACCTAACCCGCTGGCAGGACATCTCCCGCCGACTGACCAACCCTGACGGCGAGGTCAATATCGCCATCGTCGGCAAATATACTGGCCTGACCGATGCCTATAAGTCCCTTGTCGAGGCCCTGATCCACGGCGGCGTCGCCAGCAACGTCCGGGTCAAGTTCGATTGGATCGAGGGAGAGGCCTTTGAGCGTGAGGAGGACCTGATCGCCGAGCGCCTAACCGATGTCCACGGCGTCCTCGTCCCCGGTGCGTTTGGCGAGCGCGGCTCCGGCGGCATGATCCGCGCCGTGCAGTTCGCTCGCGAGCACCAGATACCCTATTTCGGCATATGCTTCGGCATGCAGATGGCCATGATCGAATCGGCTCGCACGCTGGGCGGTATTACCGAGGCCTCTTCCACCGAATTCGGCTCAACCAGCCAGCCGGTCGTGGGCCTGATGACCGAGTGGACCAAGGATAACCACCGCGAAATCCGCGGCGAGGCCGACGATAAGGGCGGAACCATGCGGCTGGGGGCCTACGAGGCGCTCCTGACCCCCGGCTCCAAGGTGGCCGAGATCTACGGCACCACCACAATCAACGAGCGCCACCGCCACCGTTATGAGGTCAATATTGCCTATCGTGACGTCATCGAGCAGACCGGTCTGAAGTTCACCGGCCTATCGCCGGACGGGATACTGCCCGAACTCTGCGAACGCAGCGACCACCCGTGGTTCGTCGGCGTCCAGTTCCACCCCGAACTCAAGAGCCGCCCCTTCGATCCGCATCCACTGTTCTCCAGCTTCATCGGCGCGGCCAAGGTGCGCAGCCGACTGGTCTGATGCCGAGCGCCGATGACATCCGGTCCCTGGCCCTCTCGCTTCCCGCTGCGGAAGAAGCCCCGCACTTCGACGCGACCTCGTTCCGGGTAAAGGGCAAGATCTTTGCCACCATGGGCGAGGAGGCTGGGCGGGTGACCCTTAAGCTCAATCCCGAGGATCAGCACAATCTGGTTGAGGCTCATCCGAAAGCGATCCAACCGGTGGAAGGCTATTGGGGCCGCTCAGGCTGGACGACAGTCGCACTCGATGGTGTTGATCACGATTTGATGACAACCTTGCTTCGGATGGCGTGGGCTCGGGTAGCGCCAAAGAAGTTGCTGCAGCAGCACCCTTGATACGACGCAACCTTTCAGGCATAAGCCCGCGCTCACGTGGTGGCCCGATTGCGGTCGTCGCTTCAATTTCTGCGCCTGAGAGAGTCTCCCGTGGCCGTTCCTAAACGCAAAGTATCCCCCTCGCGGCGCAACATGCGCCGTTCGCACCACGCCCTGGGTGCCAATTCCTACGTCGAAGACAAGGAAACCGGCGAACTGAAGCGCCCGCACCACATCGACCTGAAGACCGGCATGTACAAAGGCCGCCAGGTGATCACGCCTAAGGAAGCCTAGGGCGTTCTGGCGCGCGGGTAGGCGGGCCGACTGCACAATCAATCGACCACCCCGTCATCCTAGGCCTTGTGCCTAGGATCCCT
>JANPNB010000520.1:0-5226 GCA_031427275.1 Alphaproteobacteria bacterium
GGCCTGCGCTTCTGACCACGACCATGGCCGCTCGATATCTAATGCTTGGCGAGAGTAATTTTCGTGCAGTGGCCGCACGAAGAGGCGTTTTGCCGGTCGATCTTGGTATGTCATCAACGCGGTGGCGCAAAGCCGACCTTGATGGGCTGGTGAACCAACTACAGCTCCGGGGTGTTGAGATGCCGCCTACCCCACAAACACTCAAATCCTCTTGCGCTGACGCGGCCTTGCAGCGCGTTCGTCGCCGCGCGAGAGCCTAGGGTGAAATACGTCAATCGCGTCATCGGCAGGGACGGCGTAGGTCGCCTCTACTTCCGCAAGCGAAGGCATCCGGCAGATGGCGCAGCCCTCACAAGCCCGTGGCCGGCTATTCCAGACGGCTCAGACCTTTATCACGAGGTCCAAACACTCTTGAACATCGAAACGGTCAAACCCAGGGTCAACAACCTCGCAGGAGCTTTGAGGAGATATGAGCTTGAGGATCCTCGCTGGGCGGTCCTGGAGGCCAGCACAAAGGCGATCTACCACTACTTCATCAAGGAGCTGATGGACGATATCGGCGAACTGCCGATTGAAGCTTTTACATCGGCCTTCCTCCTAGATTTACAGAACGCATGGTCGGCGCGCGGTCACCGTGCGGCTGAACAACGGATGACCGTACTTAGGAACGTCCTGAACCCTGTTTTAATCTCGCGTGACCTTGCGGACCCCTTCGCTCGGCTACCGGCCGTGCCGCGGCCTCGGAGCGCCTCTGAGGCGCATCGCATCTGGCCTCAGTGGGTTGTAGAGGCGGTTATCGGGGATGCCATCGACTGCCGATGGTTTGGGCTGGCTCGCGCTGTCGCTATTGCGCGCTACACTGGAGCCCGACGGGGTGACTTGGTGAAGCTTCAGCATACTGCACGCCAGGTCGAGGAGGGTTCGAATAGCGCCATGACAATTTCATGGATCACCGGGAAACGCCGGATCCAGGTCAGCCAGCGAGAGGCTCCGGAATTGACGACGTGGCTGGCGTCGATCCCGGATGAACAGCCCGTCGGCCGATGGCAGGCTAAACAGCAGCGCAAAAATGGGGTTTTCCGTCTGAAACCTGCGACGCTCGTCTTCAACACCCGTAACGTGGCATTCTCGGACAACGGCCTTGGACAGGCGCTGGCGAGCCTTGTTTGCGACTTGCACGCGGCTGGAAAGATCGACTCCCCAGATTACGACCTACACGGCCTGCGGCACACGATTGGTGTTGAACTCTGTTTAGCCGGGGCAACCGATGCACAAGGAGCCGCCTGGCTAGGCCACTCATCACCGCACTCTTTCAGCACCTATCGTCGTCAAGCAAGCCGCATGCTGCTTACCAAGACCGCCGGTCACCTTCTGTCGGAGTTGCGCAAAGACGCAGGTGGAACACAGGCTGAACAAAAAGTGCAAAACACAGTGCAAAAAACTGCAAAACGGACCCCTATTGTTCCTCAGCCGGATCGCTGAAAACTCTAGGCCCCACAAGGGCTTTGTGATGGTACCACCTCTCGGTCTCGAACCGAGGACCTCTAGATCCACAATCTAGCGCTCTAACCAACTGAGCTAAGGCGGCCTATCACGAAGCAGGGGTTCTAGAGCATGTTCCGATAAGTGGGAACCGGTTATCCGATCGAAATATGTTCTAACTTTTTGAATTAGAGCGCGGTGCTGATTAGGCATCGTTGCGGCCCAGACCCAACTAGATAAAGAAAAAGCCCCGAAGGCGAACCTTCGGGGCTTTGAGATCTAGACCCATAGAAAGCCTTAGTTCTTTGGCAATGCCCAACGAAGTGGGATCCGAACGGTTCCGCCTTCAACAGGGGCACCGTCAAGCGCCTTGGGTTTCATCTTGAAGAGCTTGGCGGCGCGCAACGTTGCCTCGCCAAATCCGAAGTCCGGTGGGTCTTCCGAAACGACGGAGCACCCTTCCAATGTTCCTTTAGCCGTCACCGAGCAACTTAGAGTCACCCGGCCTTCCTGTTCCATGCGCATCGCACGATCCGGGAAGTAACGTGCCAAGTCCTCGGCGTTTGGTTTGCGCGCCCAGTCTGGGTTCGAAATAACCGAAGGACGCGGCGGCGCTGCCGGAGCAGGAGCTGGTGGCTTGGGCTGCTCGATCCGCTTTTCAACCGGTGGAACCGGCAGAGGCGGGATCGTTGGCATGTCCATCGGCACATTGACCGGCGGACGTGGCTGCAGCTTGGGCGGCGGCGGCGGCGGCGTATTGGGCGGCGGCGGAGGCGGCGGAGGCGGTGGCGGCGCGGGCTTAATCAGCGCCACGTCGGTCACGTCGTCAGAGTACTCCTTGAACACAGTGACGAACTTCTGCTTCCAAAGCATGAGCCCGACGAGTCCATGCAGAATTCCCGCCAGAATAAGCGCAATCACAATCCCCCGGTTCGCCTTGGGAGGCGGAGCGTCAAAGGGATTGTGGACGCGGTGTGCAATTTCTTCAGCCACGCGCTACCCCTACTTCTGCTCTGTGCCGACAAGGGCGACACTGTAGAACCCGTTGTCCTGCAACATGTTCATCACGCCCATGAAGTCGCCATAGACGACGTCCTTGTCACCGCGAATGAAGATGCGTTCCTTTTCCGGGTTCCGCTTACTGCCCAGATTCTTCCGCATATCGTCACCCAAGGTGGCGAGTTCCGTCGGGAAGTCCCCGATGAAAATCCGTCCCGAGGGTTGGATCGAAATGTAGATCGGCTTGGGCGGAGTGATACCCACCTTGGCCACAGCATCTGGGAGCGCGATCTTGACGTTTACACTGGCGAGTGGCGCCGCCACCATGAAGATGATCAGAAGGACCAGCATGACGTCCACGAAGGGCGTCACATTGATCTCGCTGTTCTGCTCCACCGCGTACTTGCCACCCCCACCTGAGAGTTTGGCACCCATCGGGGTTAGGCCCCTTTATCGAGCTGCCGGGACAGGGTGTTCATCAATTCTGCCACAAAGCCTTCCGTCCGTGCCCCAAAGGCCGAAACGCGGGTCTGGAAGTAGTTGTAGAAGATAACCGCAGGAATAGCGGTGAACAGACCGATACCGGTGGCAAGAAGTGCCTCGGCGATGCCGGGAGCGACGACGGCCAGGTTGGTAGTGTTGGTGTTGGCGATGCCGATGAACGAGGTCATAATCCCGTAAACCGTGCCGAATAGACCGATGAACGGACCACCCGAGCCCACCGACGCCAGGAACTGCATGCCTGATGACAAGCGCGTGCCTAGCGAAGCCTGAACGGCACCCACGGCCGCTTCGGCGCGGTGCAGGGTCGTTTCACGGTGCTCGCCCGTAACTTTCAAGCCAGCTTGACGTGAAAGCTCCATCTCTTGGCTAGCCGCTGCGGCCATATCGGCCAGCGGATTGCCTTCAAATTCTTCAGACATGGCGATCCGGCCGATATCTGCTGTGGACTTAGCGCCGCGGAAGGCTTCCACAAAGTTGTTGGCAACACGGTTGAGCGAATTGAACTCGAGAATCTTGGTGACCAAGATGGTCCAAGAGAAGATCGATGAGAGCAGAAGGCCAATCATCACCAGCTTCACGACGAGGCCGGCGTCCATCGCCATCTGAACTACGCTGAGCTTGCCCGCGTTTTTCATTTGTGGGGGAGCAACTTCTTCAGCAGGAGCCGCAGGAGGGGCCACGGCCACCTCGGCAGCAGGGGCCGCAGCGTCAGCAGCGGCCGGGGCGGCGGCAGCGTCAGCGGCAGGAGCCTGCGCAAAGGCAGGTACACTCGTCATAAGCGCGATAGCGCCAATCAGTGCGATGAAAGGGGTCATTCGTTTGTTGTCGAGCATCTGTCGCCAGTTCCTGGTTGGTCTGCACGTTGTGACCTGGGAGGGTCGTCGCGCGAGAGCGTCTCCACCCTTGTTGATTTTTTACCCGATGTCCCGACCGATTTCCATCGACCGACCCACCCGAGCCGCTTTGCCTATGCCCAACTCAAAGCCCGCTAACGACAAAAAAGTCGCAGGCACTGCCGTGATAAGGGCTCAAACTTCGATCTCCGACGGAAATAGAAATTCTTACCGATAAGTTAGACGTTCGGCAGGGGTCCTTTGGCAACCCCTTTTAGAGCGGTCAAGGGGGCTGCGATGCCCAGACTCTGGCACTTCGTCCCGCTCCAAGGGTAAATTATTGCGACGCACAAGAGTTTCGTGAGATTTTACGGGCGAAACTCAGGGGTGACCCCTCGCATTTTGCCGCATCGCAGCATTTATTTTCAGACCCGAAACAAAAGATATTCCGCAACGAAAAGTACGACCGAGCCAGACCATCGATTTTTTGCGCGAACTCTGATCCGATCGGGACATGGTACCTGGCCGGTCTGACGTCAAGATTGAGTGCCTGACGCTTGGCTACCAGACATCAATGTAGCGTCTGGTCGATCGGTGAGGGTGCGGTTCGATCGGACAGGACTTCATGCCTCTCACCAACCAACTCCGCGTCTCGAAGGGATCAATTACCGCATCGATCTCGAGAACCTCCGCGACCGAGATGGCTGACCCCTGTTGGTACATTCGCGCCAAGCGCCCCTCGAACAGCGCCTGCCGGGCAACGGGGTCGGACTCAGCTTCTAGTTCTTTGCGGTATCCCAGTCGGACCGCGCCCTCCAGGCCCATTGGGCCGAACTCAGCAGTTGGCCAGGCCAACATGAGGGCAGCTGCCGAAAAATCGCCCCCAGCCATGGCTTGCGCGCCCAGACCATAGCCTTTGCGCACCACGACCGTGAAAAGAGGAACCGACAAGGATGCTGCGGTGACAAACATCCGGGACCCACGTCGAACGGCCGCTGTCTTCTCGCTATCGGGGCCGACCATGAAGCCGGGGGTGTCACACAGCGACAGGATTGGAACCCCGAATGCGTCGCACAGCTGCATGAACCGGCTAGCTTTCTCGGCTCCCTCCCCGTCGATTGCGCCGCCGAGAAGGCGTGGGTCATTGGCAATCACGCCCATCGGCCGCCCTTCGACCCGGAGAAAGCCAGTGACCATGCCAGGGCCGTAGCCACCGCGCAGCTCGATCCAAGACCCGTCATCGGCCAAGGTCTGTAAGATGGCTTTGACGTCGTAAACGCGGACACGGTTCTCGGGGACGAGATGACGAAGCATCCGCTGATCAGGGCAAGTCCAGGTCTTAAGCGACCCCTGAAACATAGAGAGCAGCTGTTTCGTCGCAGCGACGGCGGCGACCTCATCATCGACC
>JANPNB010000521.1:0-2801 GCA_031427275.1 Alphaproteobacteria bacterium
TAGGCCATAGTCTTGGGGGTCAATTGTGCCGGTGACGGAAACGCCGAGTCGTGGCCTGCCGAAGCCCTTGCCCGCACCGACCAAGGCGACATCGAAGGTAACGGGTTTGGTCTTGCCCAGCAGGGTGAATTGGCCGTCGACCTTGCCATGGGTGGCGTCTGTTCGACGGAAGGTGGTGGAGACAAAGGTCGCTTCAGGGAAGGCCTTGGCATTCAGGTACTTGTCACCGGCCAGTTCAGCGGCAAATCCGGGGACGTTGCTGGTGATCGAGCCGGTTTGGACCGTGGTGGTGAGCTTGGTCTTTGCTAGGCTCGCTGGGTCCCAAGTCAGTTTGCCAGCCACCGTATCGAACCGGAAGACACTGCGCGAATAGCCGATGTGAGATACCCGCGCCAAGACGGCAGCATGACCGGCATCGAGCTTGTAGCTGCCTGCTGTGATGGCGCTCAAGTCGGGGCTGCCGCAGGTGACCTGCGGGGGCAGGCCTGGAGGGCAGGCTTCCATTGCCAGCGATGATCTGGCTGTAGAGAGGATCAAGACAACACTGAGCGTTAGCGCGCGGGTGAGACGAGGCATTTAGGGCTCCCGAAAACAAGTGACCCTGCATCCTTCCATGACCCAATAGGCACGACAATTGTGTTCGCAGTTTTTAGGGCTTGTTCACCTTCCGAAGGGTCGCCGGATCAAAGATCTGAATTTCGCTTCCCATGTTTGCGAACACAACGATGCCGGGGTGACCTGGCATAACCTCGAAATACCGATCACCGACCATGGCGACACCCAGTGGACCACAGGGCTCGTCGATAGCCTCGCCTCGATCCTGGGCCTTTTCCCAAGTCTTTAGCGCCGCGCCGCCTGGCTGGAGAACGTAGCGCTTCGCGCCGGGCTGAGCCGCACTCGCCGACGGCGAAGACGCAAGAACGCAGGTGCGGGTTTGCGGCCCTACGGAAGCGGCCCTCACGGTTGGCAGGATCGCGGAAATTGGGGCTTTTGCTGCCTTTGCAAAGAAGCGAATGGCTAGACGCTTGCTGCCGTCGCGTTCCATCAACCAGAAGCCGGGCGCGGCGTTATCCGCAACCAAGCGCACCCCGCCATGCTCGGTGTCACAAGCAAAGCTTGAAATCGAGAACCGCGCACCGGCGACGCGCTCCCACTTGCAGCCTGAAAATTCGCCGGCATTTTGCAGCGGAGAGGCCACGGGCTGGTCGGGTAGGCCCGGCGCGGCAAACGATTGCCCTGAGAAAAGAGCCAGCGCGCAAACCGCTCCAGTTGCGTTACTGAGATTCATGAACGTCTCCGTTTGCGGTCCCCGGGAGTCCGCCTTGTACTTGAAAATCGCGAATCGGCGAGCCGTCGATATCCCAATGATTTTTCACTGAGCTGCGAATGGGTCAACCTGTGCGAGGCTTTGACTCGACAGGCCCTGTCCAGTCTCCGCAACCTGTTCTAGGGAGTATGAGTGTCTACTGAAGCTTTGCTCCTTGTCTTCGATTTGGCTTTGCGTGGAGGCGTCTGCCTCTTGCTGGCGCTGGTCGCGGGGTTGCTGTTGCGGGATTATCCGCGGCGGAGTGACGCTCGTCTCGGAGCGTTGTTTGCGCTTGGCGTAGCGGCATTCGCGGTCTGGTCGGGGCCTGACGTTGGGGTCCGCCGGGAAGTCTGGATGACCCCCGTCTTAGCTTTGTCTGTCGGCAACAACTTGGTCTTCTGGCTCTTCGCGCGTTCGCTGTTTGATGATGGCTTCAAGGCTAGGTCGTGGCACGCGGCTCTTTGGGCTGCGATCGTGGCGATCGGGTTGGTGGCCCGGCACGCTGAGATTATTGACCAGTCCAAGCTGGCTGACGCATTGGATCGTGGGCTTTCGATGCAGGCAATTGGCTTTGCGTTGCTCGCCGTCGTGCAAACTCAAATCTCGTGGCCAGGAGACTTAGTTGAGGGTCGACGAAGGCTTCGAGTGGTCGTGATACCAGCCTCTGCGGCCTATATCGGACTGAACGCGATGGCGCACCTCATCAATCCGGATGGACCAGAGTTCCTTGTGGCAAGCATGTTTTCGGCGCTGCTGTTAGCCTTGCTCGGATTTGCAGTGGCTTGGTCAATGCTGGCCGTTTCAAGGGTCGAGCAGGTATTCATAGTCTCCGAAGCCGATAACCGAACCCCGGAACGACTAGGCCTTGATAGCTCAGATCAATTGGTCATCGGTGAGATCATCCACGCCATGTCTTTCGAGCGGATGTACCGGCAGGATGGTATGTCTATCCGGCTGCTCAGCGAAATCCAGGAGATCCCCGAAGACCGCCTGCGGCGGCTGATCCACCAGGGGCTGGGCTATCGAAGTTTCGCCGAATTTCTCAACAGCTACCGCATTGCCGAAACCAGGACTGCGCTGGCCGCCGAGAGTCAGGATGATGTGCCGATCTTGACGATCGCCGTTGATGCGGGATTTGGATCTCTAGGGCCATTTCGACGCGCCTTCAAAAGGGAGACAGGCATGACACCGACCGAGTTCCGCAAGCGTCGGCCGGTTTGAGAACCAAGCCTGCGCCTAGAAGCGGCTTGGGAAAAAGCTTGATCGTATGCGACCCGTGCGTCAGGTTCCGCGCTCGTTGAAAACTGGTGTTCCCATGGCTCCTCTTCGGGACGGGAAGATCCTCTCGACGGAGGGTCGGCCGAACCTCGTCCGCACAGATCTGACTGACCTGCTGGTACTCGCATGGCCGGTGGTGATCGCACGCCTGGGCATCATGGGGATGGGACTGTGCGACGCGATTGTGGTTGGGCGCTATTCGGCGACCCAGCTTGGC
>JANPNB010000522.1:0-1943 GCA_031427275.1 Alphaproteobacteria bacterium
GGAAGCCGCACGCTTGATCGCCGCAGCACCCAACCTCAAGCACCAAGCGGCGATGTCGGTCGCCTATGGCGCTGCTATCCCATCACCATGATGGCGCTCTTCATGGCCGTGCTGATCTTTGTGCGCCATCAAGAGAATATAGGCCGTTTGTTCAAGGGCCAGGAACCCAAGATTGGCGCGAAGAAAGACGCCGCTTGAGCCGAGACCTGACCTTTGCCGCCCGGCGCGACTGGCTGCGGCTAGCGCGAACCGAGAACGTCGGTCCGGTGACCTTTGATCAGCTGATCAAGCGCTTTGGCGAGGCCTCTCTGGCCCTAGCCGCCCTGCCCGATCTGGCGCGACGCAGTGGCAGGTCTTCGCCGATGACAATCCCCTCTATCACTGAGATCGAAGGCGAACTGGAGGCCGGTGACCATCTGGGCGCGCGCTTAATCTGTGCCTGCGAGGACGCCTTTCCCTCGGCTTTAGCGGCGCTCGATCCGCCACCGCCCGTGATCTGGGCACGCGGCGAGCCCAAGCGCTTGGAGGGCCTGCTCGTGGCGATAGTCGGGGCCCGCGTTGCCTCAGCCTCCGGCCAGAGATTTGCCCGCGGGCTGGCGGCCGAACTGGGCGCCGCAGGTCACGTCATCGTCTCAGGCATGGCGCGCGGCGTAGACGGTGCGGCGCACGAAGGCTCACTCGCGACGGGCACGGTTGCGGTACTGGGCGGTGGCATCGATGATATCTATCCGCGCGAACATCACGACCTCTATGAACGCATTGTCGCGCAAGGTTGCGTGGTCTCTGAGAGCCGACCGGGCCAGACCGCCCAGGCCAAGGACTTCCCGCGCCGCAACCGGATCATCTCTGGCCTCTCCCGCGCCGTCGTGGTGGTCGAGGCCGAACTGCGCTCCGGCTCCCTGATCACCGCGCGCCTCGCGGCCGAGCAAGGCCGCGAAGTGCTGGCCGTCCCCGGCTCCCCGCTCGACCCGAGGGCGCGCGGTTGCAACGACCTGATCCGCCAAGGCGCGGCGATCTGCGAGTCCGTCGATGACGTCCTCCGGGCCTTGGAGGGTTTCGGTGGCTTCCATGAGCCGGAACGGCCCTACCAATCGGCCCCGATAGCCGATGAGGAGGTTGATGCCCTACGCGAAGAAATCCACCGCCTGCTCTCGCCCACCCCCGTCCCCCGCGACGAAATCATCCGAGCTACAGGCGCGCCGGTCGCCGCCGTGCTCGCCGCACTCACAGAATTGGAGATTGCTGGCCGGCTTGAATTCGGCAACAGCGGCATGGTGTCGAGGCTTTAAGGCGAAGAAATGATCCACGAACCTCACGAAAAACACGAACGAAGTAATCCCGATGTCCGAGACCAAGAGCCGCGCGCAATGCGCGCAGTTACAATAGTCAATGAGGCACGTGAACTCGCACGTTCGTGTTTTTCGTGAGGTTCGTGGACAAAATCTTCCTACTTTCACAGCCCCCGTTGACACGGCATAGGCGTCGCCCCCACTTTCCGCACCCTTGAATTCCGGGCGCTCTGCCCATTGGATTGCCCACAGCGCATGAACCTCGTCGTCGTCGAGAGCCCCGCAAAGGCCAAGACTATCAATAAATATCTGGGCTCGGACTATGTGGTCCTGGCGTCCTACGGCCATGTCCGTGACCTTCCGGCCAAGGACGGATCGGTGAAGCCCGACGAAGATTTTGAGATGTTGTGGGACGTCGATCCCAAGGCTGCCAAGCGCCTGAATGACATCGCCGACGCCGCCAAAGGTGCCGAGCGCATCATCCTGGCCACCGACCCTGACCGCGAGGGCGAGGCCATTTCCTGGCATGTGCTTGAAGTTCTTCAGAAAAAGAAAGCCGTCAAGGGCGCGAAGGTCGAGCGGGTGGTATTCAATGCCATCACCAAGTCCGCCGTCACCGAGGCGATGAAGAACCCCCGCGACATCGATATGGAG
>JANPNB010000523.1:0-2558 GCA_031427275.1 Alphaproteobacteria bacterium
TAGCTGTTGGGCCGCACGGGGTGGGCCAGGGGCCCTTGATCCTCAGCGAACTGGCGGGCGCGCAAGGCCTTGACGTCCTTGATCCGTTGCACCGCCTCACCGCGCATGTCGGCGGAGAAGCTCTGGTCGCGGAAGACCGTCAGGCCTTCTTTCAAGCACAGCTGGAACCAGTCGCGGCAGGTGATCCGGTCGCCTGTCCAATTGTGGAAATACTCATGGGCGACCACGCTCTCGATCCGCTCATAGTCCAGGTCAGTGGCGGTCGCAGCCTCGGCTAGCAAGAGTGAGGAGTTGAAGATATTCAGCCCCTTGTTCTCCATCGCCCCGAAATTGAAGTCGCGGACGGCGACGATCATGAACAGGTCCAGATCGTATTCGCGACCGAAAGCCTCCTCGTCCCACTTCATCGAACGTTTCAGCGCGTCCATGGCATAGGCGGCGCGCGGGGCCATGCCGGGATCGACATAGATCTTTAGGTCGACGGTACGCCCGCTCATGGTGACGATCTTGTCGGCCAGCTCATCAAGCTCGCCGGCTACCAGGGCAAACAGGTAGCAGGGCTTAGGGAAGGGGTCGTTCCAGACGGCATAGTGGCGACCGCCGGGCAGGGCTCCGGACTGCATCAGATTGCCGTTGGAGAGCAGGCGGTGGAACGATTTGTCAGCCTCGATGCGCACCGTGAAGCGCGACAGCACGTCGGGGCGGTCCGGCCACCAGGTGATCTTGCGGAACCCCTCGGCCTCGCACTGAGTGCAGAACCGACCGCCGGACATATAGAGGCCGTCCAGGGACTTGTTGGCTTCCGGATCGATCTCGACCTCGGTCTCCAGAGTGAAGCGCTCGGGGACGCCGGGAATGGTCAGGAATTCGGCGTCGATGGTGCGCTCGGCATCGGCCAGCAGGCGTCCATCCAAGGTCACCGAGACCGGCTTTAGGCGCTCGCCGTTCAACACCAAGGGCTCGGTGTGCTCGCCATTGCGGCGGATGGTCAGTTTGGCCTTCACCCGCGTGGTGTTGGCGGCCAGATCAAAGGCCAGATAGACCTCATCGATCAGGAAAGCAGGCGGGCGATAATCGGTGAGCCGGATCGGCTGGGGGGTGTCGGTGCGCATGACATCGATTTAGGTGATCTTGGTGGCCAGTGCGAGGGGGTGAGATGAAACTGTCATCGAACCGACATAAGAGCTCAGCATGGAACCCAGACCCAATATCGCTGAGGGTAAGAGCTGCGGTGAATGTGGCCTATGCTGCAAACTGATTGGCGTGGAGTCCATCGCCAAGCCGCAGTTCGTTTGGTGCAAGTCTTATCGTAAGGGCATCGGCTGCAAAGTCTATGAAACCCGCCCCACAGATTGCGCAGACTTCATCTGCTACTGGATGCACACACCAAACTTGGGCGAGGCATGGCGGCCTGATCGTTGCGGGTTTGTAATGCACATCGCTGACGGCGGCACGCGGCTCAATATCGAGGTGGATCCGGGGTCGCCGCAGGTTTGGCGGCAGGAACCCTTTCTCTCCACTTTTCAGGATTGGGCGGTCCAGGGTCAGGCGCGCGGGCTAACCTTATTGGTTTGGATTGGCCGTCGTTGCATCGAACTCACGGCGCAGGGAGAGCATGACCACGGCATGGTTCGGCCCAGTACCGCACAGCGGCGTTCGCGAGTCTGAAACCTACTCGGCCGCGTGGAGCTCTGCCAAGAGCTCAGGCATGGGCTCGGGCGCGGCGGGAATGTCCTTCAGGTATTGATCGATCTTGGTGGATTGCTGTGCCAGTTGCTGGAGCTCAGCTGGCGCACCAGGGCTTTCCTCGACCATTGCGGCTAGACGCCTGGCGATATCGAGCAGGCGTGGGGCCTGAGCGATCAGCCGGGCTTGAAACTCGATCTTGTGGGGGTCGCGGTCATATTCGGCCCCGGGTGTGCGCCAACCACCCCAATCATTGGCGTCTGTGACCACCACCGGATAGCTGCCGGGGAACGGATGATGGCGACAGGTTTCCGGTTCCTGCCACTTGTTCTTGGCCCGCAACAATCGCCAGCGCGCGCCATCTGCCGCCAGGGGTTCATCGCCGTCTTGCTCGGCCCGCAGTTCGTGGCTCTGAAAGTGTCGACCTAGTCCCACTTCATAATTCACCCGGACCGGCGCGTCGAAGCCCTTGGCCCAGATTGGCACGATAGTTTCGATGATCGCCCACGCCCCAACGCTCTCCACCCAGACTCGTTGGTTCTTCTGAAATATCGCCTTGGCCATGCCCTTGCCCCGAATACCCGTCGTCGACGCCCATAAGACCCTGAAAACCTTGACGCCAAGTCAATCTTTTCACGAACCCCGATCAGTGCGTAAGGTCGGCTCAACACCAGAACAGGACCGGCCACGCGTCGGATATGGGCGGACATGAATTTCGATTTCTCTGACGACCAGAAGTCCCTGAAGGACGAGGCGCGCAAGTTTCTCGCCGCCAACTGCCCGACCTCGCGGGTGCGCAAGGTGCTGGACGACGATGCCAAGACCTTCGATGCCGAACTGTGGGCTGCGGTCGGCGCGCAGGGTTGGATGGG
>JANPNB010000524.1:0-2236 GCA_031427275.1 Alphaproteobacteria bacterium
GTCGCTTGGCTGAACCTCTCCGAGACCGATAGCTTGCTGATCGAGATCTTCGAAGACTTTGACGTCAAAACTGCCAGCTGCGGCACTGAGATGACGCAGGTCAAGCACAGCACAAGCAATCGCACTCTTACGCTCGCGAGCAAAGACGCCCGTGATGCGCTTGAAAACTTCTGGGCCACGAGCCGAGAGGGAGAGGTCCCGGATGTGTCTTTGGTCATTCATACCAATATGGAGATTGGAACCGAACACGGCGCAGACTTGCCGGGCGGGGTCACCGGGATCGTATATTGGCACGCGGTCAATTGCGGCGCAGATGTTGCACCACTCAAAGACCTTCTATTGACCACATTGCCGGGCGGCAAACTTAAAACCTGGCTGGAGAGCGACCCAGATGAGGACGCCTTGCGGTCAAGACTCATCGGCCGCGTGTCTTGGAAAACCAGCCAACCAAGTGGCGCGCCGCAAAACGCATTGCTTGCAGAACTGATCGCCGGACGACTCGCCGCCCTTGAATTGCCCGTTGGACTGGCACCCCGCGTAGCGGCCGCGATCGTCGAGCATGTTTTCGCTGTCGCCAGTGAAACCGACCCGGTGCTTCGGCACTTAACCGCAGCCGACCTGCACGGTTTTTTGCACCAAGTCGCCCGCTCCGGCCAACCTGGCCATGAGACCGGCTGGGCGCGCGCCAGTTGGACTGCGCCCGTCGAACAGATCGATCTGCCCGATTTTCTTGCCGCGCGCACAGCTATAGTCAAGGAACTGTCGGAGATCCTCAATGAGACCCAGGCGCTTTGGCTCCATGGTGCCAGCGGCACCGGCAAGTCGACTCTGGCTTTGCAAATTGCGCGAGTGGCGGAGGCAAATTGGCTCGCGGTTGATTGTCGCGGCCTGACAAGCCCGAACGAAATGCTGCTGCGTTTGGATCGGGCGTATACTGATATCACACTTGGGGACAACGTTCGCGGCGTCATCCTTGACGATATGGACGGCGACGCTGTCGTAAGGCACACAGGCCGCCTAGGTCGTTTCATAGATTGGATGCGCGAGCGCGGGGGACATGTTGTCGTCACTTCGGCGCGCACGCTAAGCCCCGCTTCTTTTCAAGCGGCCCGCTTCACCCCAAACGCGGCAAGGCACGCGCCCTACCTTTCCGTAGAGGAGGTTACCGAGCTTGTTGGGCAGGCAAACGCACCAGTAGATCAGGTCGAAGCTTGGGGTCTATTTATCCATATCGCAGCATCGGGCGGTCACCCTCAATTGTCTGCCGCGAAAGTCGTGTCGCTTAACCATCGCGGCTGGCCCAAAGATGCGCTGATAGAGGATTTTTCCGGCACCCCCAGCGAAGCGATCGAGTTGACCCGTGCCGAAGCGCGACGTCGCTTGCTGAAGGATGCAACCGAACACGGCCGCACCCTCTTGAAGCGGCTCGGTTGCATAATGTTCAAGTTTGACCGTCCAACTGCAATCGCCATCGCGGCCCTCGCCCCAAGCATCAAAGAGCCATCCGCGAGCCTCGATCTGCTCACAGGTCCCTGGATCGAAAAAGTGCCTGCGGCGCCCGGCTACTTTCGTTTGTCTCCCCTGCTTTCCGGTATGCAGGAAGATTTAACACCAAAGACCATCCAGAACATCCGGACCGAATATCTGGTATCGACGTTAAACCGTGGGCCTATCCCATTTGAGGCGCTCGACTCTGTATTCTGGACCGCCTTTGTCTCAAAACAAAGCTGGTTCATCACGAAGTTCTTTGAGAAATCCCTCTCGTTCGATGAAGACACTCACAGGGCCATCGCCGCCAAGCTAAGCGGCTTAGTTTACCTGCGAACCGATCAGATTCTGCTGCCAGAGGATCCAGCCACGTCGCACTTCTTGCGACTGCTGCAGATCGATGTCGCTGCCCTCAATGGCGAGAAGACCTTGTTCCAGTCCATAGCCCTTGCCGCCATGCGCGAGGCGATGGCGGTCGAAAATGAAGAGCTTAAGAGCGCGCTTACCATAATGGCGCTGCTCAAAATCCTTTTTGCTCAGGGCACGCGCCTGGATTGGGCCTTGCGCCTGTCCTACATCAGCTATTTCGAAGCTGTCGCCGCAACCGCCCCCGACCTCATCCGCCAGAATCTAAACCCGGCGGTACAAGCCATGCAGACCGAATTTGGTGAGACCGCAGATGTCAGTGGTTTCATGCTGCATATCGGCGCTTCCGCTATTGAAAACCCGGCCGAATTGAAGGCGCTGC
>JANPNB010000525.1:0-6907 GCA_031427275.1 Alphaproteobacteria bacterium
GTAGGATAAGTGCTTGGTGACATGGTGTCGCACCTAGGTCTGAGCGGACTTAGCCAGGCGTGCGGCTTTGAGTTTGGCGAAGTCCTCACCAGCGTGATGAGAGGAGCGGGTGAGCGGACTGGCGGACACCATCAAGAACCCTTTGGCGCGGGCGATCTCCTCATAGGATTGGAACTCATCTGGTGTGACGAACCGGTCCACGGGAGCATGTTTGCGAGATGGCTGCAGATACTGACCGACGGTCAAGAAATCGACGCCAGCTGAACGCATATCGTCCATAACCTGCATCACCTCAGACCTGTCTTCCCCCAAGCCGACCATGAGGCCAGACTTCGTGAACTGACTCGGGTCACGTTCCTTGACACGTTCAAGCAGTCGCAGGGAGTGAAAGTAGCGCGCACCGGGCCGGATCGACAGATAGAGCCGCGGCACGGTCTCCAAGTTGTGGTTGAAAACGTCGGGTTTGGAATCAATCACCAACTCGGCCGCCGACACAGGCTTTCTCAAGAAATCCGGAGTTAGGATTTCTATTGTCGTGGCAACCGCCTTCCCCCTTATCGCGTGAACAACATCTGCAAAATGCGTCGCGCCGCCGTCAGCCAGGTCATCTCGGTCCACGGACGTGATGACGACGTGTTTAAGCCCCATCTTAAGGACTGCCTCTGCAACGCGCCTAGGCTCGGTTGGGTCAAGGGGGTCTGGTTTCCCTGTGGCCACATTGCAGAAGGCGCAGGCGCGGGTGCAAATCCCGCCCATGATCATCATCGTCGCGTGGGCTTGGCTCCAGCACTCACCAATATTCGGACAAGCCGCCTCTTCGCAGACCGTCACCAAACCATGCTCTTTGACGATGGCTCGCGTCGCATTATAGCCTGGAGATCCGGGCGCACGCACCCTCAACCACTCCGGTTTACGCAGCATTGGGGTATCAGGGTTGGCCTGCTTCTCCGGGTGACGCGGCCTGGAACCCGCCAAGGTGTCGATCACTGTGGCCATAAGCCCTAAATCGGATGTCTAGGCCGAGGGATCAAGTCGTGATCGACAGGCTTGCCATGTTGGCTCGCCAAGGGCTCTTAAAGAGAATGTCCCGCGCAGGCGCATTTCTAGCTTTAACAATCCTGTTTTCGGGATGCACGCCCAAGGGTTCAGACGTACCATTTACCGATAGCCGCGCGCCAGCTGGCCTGGGTGCAGGGCAACTTCCACCAAGCGGATGGGCCTGGGGCTACATTCAGACTGGACAGCGTCCGCCACAGCGGTACGGCGTCACATCGCCGCCCATCGTCCCGAAGGCCGACCTCGTCATCCTGCCCGGCTACGGAGAAAGCGCCGAGGTTTGGTTCGAGACGGTTCGTGATCTTGTCTTAGAGGGTTACACGGTTTGGGTCCTGGAGCGCGCAGGCCAAGGTGGCTCGGGGCGTTACGTGTTGCCCCGTGATATAGGCTACGTACCCAGTTTTGAGCCCGATATAAGCACGCTGCGGGCTTTCGTTCGCACAATCGTGCGACCCAGGATTGGGCGCCCCTTGATCCTAGTCGGATATGCCGACGGTGCCGTTGTCGGTCTTCGCGCCGTGCAAACCGGGCTAATCGTCGATGGTATAGTGATGGTATCGCCGATGACGACTAAACTCTTCGCCCACCGGATTATCGGTCTTGAGCGCTTCCCGTCGCCGGGGTGGAAGCCTTGGCATCAGCGGATGCCCGACGACTTCACTAGAGGTCTAACCCATGATCGCCTACGAGGGAGCACGAGATCGGCTTGGCAGGCGGCCAATCCCGATCTCAGGATGGCGGGTCCGAGCCGCGGCTGGATTGCAGCGTTCGGCGAAGCAAGTCACCAAGCCTTGGATCAAGCCGCCGCAACTGAGGCACCGATCCTGGTGATCACCGGCAATTCAGCGGACGCCGATATAATGGCTCTGTGCAGGTCGGCGAAACACTGCCGAGCCCGAAAGATAGCTGATGCGAAGCAGGCGCTTCATCTAGAGTCCGATAAATGGCGGCGACCATGGCTTGAGGCGGTGAAAGCCTTCATTGACCTGGCAGCTCCAACATCGATCACCGCTCACGAACCGTAACATATCTTTTCATTGGACCGGGCGGGCGTTAGGTTCGACGAAGTTAGACCGGGCAACGGTCGGGGAGGCATCTGCTTTTGTCGCGTCCATTTGATCCTAGAGAATCCGACATTTCTCTCTTTCAGGCGTTGCTCAATGCCCGAGACAAATTCGGCGCGAAGAAGCTGATCCTTGAGGATCAGGATCGTAATCCGCTTAGCTACACTGATCTAATCCGGGCGGCTTTCGCACTGGGACGGCGCATCTCCCTGATGACGAAGAAGGGTGATCGAGTCGGGATTATGCTGCCGGCGAGCTCGGCGGCTGTGGTGACGTTTTTTGCTCTGCACGCCTTTGGTCGTATCCCGACCATGTTGAATTTCACCTCTGGAATTCGGAACCTCAAAGCCGCCTGCAAGTTGGCCGATGTGAATTTGGTTCTGACCGCCAACAAATTCATTGAACAAGGGCAGCTCCATGATTTGGTGGATGCCCTGGAGACCGTCGCAGACGTTCGATATCTCGAAGACGTGCGCGAGAGCGTCGGTTTGGCCGACAAGCTGTTCGCCGCCGGTGCTGCAGCTTTTCCCGGCCACTTCGTCACCAAGACAACACCGGATGAGCCGGGCGTTATCCTGTTCACCTCAGGCAGTTTCGGCGTGCCCAAGGGTGTGGTTCTAAGTCAACGCAATCTGGTGGCCAATGTGGCGCAGATCGCTGCCCATATTGACCTTGATCCAGCCTGGGTGATGTTTAACCCGTTGCCGACCTTCCATTGCTTTGGCCTCACCGGTGGCGTGTTGCTGCCGATCTTGACCGGGATGAAGGCCTTCGAATACCCATCTCCCCTGCACACCAAGATGATCCCGCCCCTCCTCAAGGACACCGGGGCATCGATCCTGTTAGCGACGGATACCTTCGTCAACCAGTATGCTCGGGTGGCGGAACGTGACGAAATGTCGGGCTTGAAGTTCATTGTCTGTGGCGCTGAAAAGGTGCGCGAGGAGACCCACAACCTCATTCGCGAACGGTTCGGTGATGTGCCGGTTCTGGAGGGCTACGGAGCCACCGAAGCCGCACCTGTGGTGGCCATCAACAAGCCGACCGATAATCGTCGTGGCACTGTCGGTGGCTTGGTGCCAGGCATGGAGACCCGACTAGAGCCCGTCGAGGGAATTCCCGGCGGCGGACGGCTGTTCGTGCGCGGGCCAAACGTGATGTCAGGTTATCTGAACGCGGATGGATCGGTGGAGGCTCTGCCCGA
Source organism: Alphaproteobacteria bacterium (assembly GCA_031427275.1). GTDB lineage: Bacteria > Pseudomonadota > Alphaproteobacteria > Caulobacterales > Caulobacteraceae > Phenylobacterium. The sequence continues at coordinate 3,325 of JANPNB010000525.1, forward strand.
CGGCTGGCACGACACGGGCGACGTGGTGGATATTAGTGGCGACAACTGGGTGACCATCCTGGGACGTGTGAAGCGGTTCGCTAAGGTGGGCGGTGAGATGGTCTCTCTGACCGCAGCCGAAGATCTCGCCGTGGCCGTCTGGCCAGAGTCTCGGCATGCTGTGATCTCCATGCCGGACCCGCGCAAAGGCGAGCGACTGATCCTGGTCACAGACCGTCAGGACGCCGATTCAACCGCTCTAGTCAGCCATGCCCAATCAATCGGCGCGCCGGAGCTTGCGGTGCCGCGCAAGATCATAAAGGTCGCGGATATCCCACTGCTGGGCACCGGCAAGACCGATTATGTAGCGATCCAGCGGATGGTCGAGGCTGACGGGCGCCGCGCGGCCTAAACGTGTAGCACCTTGCCGAAGGCATCGAGCGCAGACTCGTGCATGGCCTCACTCATGGTTGGGTGCGGATAGACTGTGGCGTGCAGTTCAGCCTCGGTGGCTTCCAGTGTCATGGCCAGAGCATAGCCTTGGATCATCTCGGTCACCTCGGCCCCGATCATGTGGGCACCGATGAGGGCTCCGGTCTTGGCGTCGAAGATGGTTTTCACGAAACCGTCGGTCTCACCCGAGGCGATGGCTTTGCCGTTCACACGGAAAGGGAAGCGACCGACCCTAATCTCGACGCCCTTCTCCTTGGCTTGCGCCTCTGTGAGACCAATCGAGGCGATCTGGGGCGTGGAATAGGTGCAGCCTGGGATCGCCGCGGTTAGGTTGCTGCTGGGCAGGCCAGCGATATGCTCGATGCAGTGCACGCCCTCATGGCTGGCCTTGTGCGCGAGCCAGGGCGGACCGGCGACGTCGCCGATGGCGTAGAGACCCGGAACACCGGTCTCGCCGTGGGGGTTGGTGACGATGTGGGTGCGGTCGATCTTGGCACCTAGAACCTCCAGGCCGAGACCTTCGACATTGCCGACAATACCCACGGCGACAATGGCGACATCTGCGGTGAGGGTTTCAAGCTTGCCGCCCGTCTCAATCTCAACGGACACACCGGTCTGGGACTTGGTCAGTCTTTTGACACTGGCTCCGACCCTGAACTTCAGACCGCGTTTCTCAAACGCCTTATGCGCCGCCTTGGAGACCTCTTCGTCCTCGACGGGGAGGATTCGGGAAAGGGCTTCAATGACTGTAACTTCTGACCCTAGGGCACGGAACAAGCTGGCAAATTCAATGCCTATCGCCCCTGATCCAATGACGATGAGTGACTTAGGGGCGGCCTTCGGAACCAGGGCCTCGCGATAGCACCAGACCTGTTTTCCGTCCGGTTCGAGGCCAATAGCGGGGATAGTGCGAGCTCTTGCCCCAGTGGCCAAGATGACATGCTTGGCGGTGGCGGTACGACTTCCTCCCGCCTTAAGGGCAACCACCACCTTGGGTGCGCCCTGCCCTTTCTCTAACTTGGCCGATCCTTCGATCACCTCAATCTTGTGCTTCTTCATCAAGAAGGCGACGCCAGCATTGAGTTGGGCCGAGACCTTGCGGGACCGTGCCACGATGCCGTCGAAGTCGAAACTCGCGCCGGTGACCTTCAGGCCATAGTCGGCGAGATGACCCAGCTGCTCGTACACTTCCGCCGATTTCAGCAGCGCCTTGGTGGGAATACAGCCCCAATTCAAACAGATACCACCCAGAAGCTCACGTTCAACAATGGCGACCTTCATGCCTAGCTGGCTGGCCCGAATGGCCGTGACATAGCCGCCTGGACCTGAGCCGATAACGATAACGTCGAAATCCATGGTGCTCCCCCTAGACGATCATCGTGACAGGGTCTTCGACCAACGCTTTGAAGGCTGCGAGCCAACGGGCACCGACAGCGCCGTCTACCACCCGATGATCGCAGGTCAGGGTCACGGTCATCACCGTCGCGACTGCGAGTTGGCCGCCTACCACCACAGCGCGCTGCTCTCCCGCGCCGACCGAAAGGATCGCGCCTTGCGGTTCATTGATGATCGAAGCGAAGGATTTGATGCCCATCATGCCGAGGTTGGAGATCGAGAACGTGCCGCCTTGGAACTCCTGGGGTTTGAGTTTCTTAGTGCGAGCCCGTGCCGCTAAGTCTTTGGCTTCGATGGCAATTGTCGCCAATCCCTTGAGCTCAGCTTGGCGGATGATTGGGGTTATGAGGCCACCATCGATAGCCACCGCCATCGCGATGTCGGCGTGGTGGTGCATGGCGATGCCTTCGGGGGAATAGGAGGCGTTTGCTTCCGGCACCTGCTTCAATGCGATGGCGGCGGCTTTGATCACCAGGTCGTTGACGCTGACCCTCACGCCCTGCGGCTCCAGCATGGCGTTGATCTTGGCACGCGCAGCCAGAAGATTGTCGATGGTCAGGTCAATAGTCAGCGGGAAGTGGGGCACGTCGCGGAAGCTGTCGGTCAGTCGGCGTGCCACGGTCTTGCGCATGCCATCCAGCGGAATCAGGTCGTAGCTGCCGTCGGGAATGCCCATCTGGGCCAGGGATTGCGCTTGGCGGAACGGGGTTGCGGCAGCTGTAGCGGGCTGTTGTGCGGCTTTGGGTTGGCCCGGTTTAGCAGCCTCAACATCGGACTTGATGATGCGTCCGTGGGGGCCAGAACCGACGATGGTGGCGAGGTCTATGCCCTTGTCCGCCGCGATCCTGCGGGCGAGCGGCGACGCAAAGACTCGGGCGCTTTCGGAAAACTGTTGGCTTGAACCCCCTCCACCACTTCGTGGTTCCCCTCCCCCAGCGGGGGAGGATTTGGGTGGAGTAGCTGACTTGGCGGGCTGAGAGACGCTGTCACCCTCACCGCTCAGTCGAGCAATGGGGGCGTTGACCTTGACCTCTTCAGTGCCTTCGGCGACCAGCAGAGCCTCGACCACACCCTCGTCGACGGCTTCGACCTCCATGGTGGCCTTGTCAGTCTCGATTTCAGCGATCACGTCGCCGGACTTGACGGTGTCACCGACCTTTACATGCCACTTGGCAAGCGTGCCCTCCTCCATGGTGGGCGATAGGGCCGGCATCAGGATCTCAATCGACATGGGCGGCGCTCGGTTCGTCGGAGAGGTGGGCGAGGTCTGCGGCGTGGGCTTCCCAGTTTTGGCCATCGAAGGCGAAAAGGTTCATCTCGACAGGTTCGTCCAGGCAGCGGGCATTGACGCTCCAACCATCGGGGTTTGAGCGAGGCCGATAGAAGGCTTTCACGCCACAGGTCTTGCAGAACAGGTGTTGGGCCAAGCCGGTGTTGAAGGTGTATTGGCTCAGGTTTTCAGAGCCTTGCGTAACCCGAAACCTGCTTTGCCGGACTATCACGTGGATGAACCCAACCCTGACGCAAATGGAGCAATTGCAGGTTTGAGCTCCCACCGGCGCAACCAATTCGACCTCAAAGCGAACTGCGCCGCAATGGCAGCCGCCGGGGTGCCATGTCTGGCGGGGGGCGGTCATCGGTAACAAACCGCCTTGGCCGCCTTCACGATCTTGTCGACTGTGGGCAGGGTCAGGGCTTCAAGGTTAGCCGCATAAGGCATCGGAACGTCCTCGCCGTGGACCCTTACTGGTGGCGC
>JANPNB010000526.1:0-11246 GCA_031427275.1 Alphaproteobacteria bacterium
AAGCAGGCTCGCGACCGTCGCACCCAAGCGATCCTGCCTCTGCGCGGCAAGATCCTGAACGTTGCCTCGGCGACCTCCGACAAGATGGGGGCCAATAAGGAACTGTCGGATCTGCTGTTGGCGCTGGGTGTCCAGGCTGGCTCGCGCTTCAAGGAAGAAGACCTGCGTTATGAACGCGTGGTGATCATGACCGACGCTGACGTCGACGGTGCCCATATCGCCAGTCTACTGATTACGTTCTTCTATCGCAGCATGCCGGGCTTGATCCGCGCCGGTCGCCTTTACCTCGCCTTGCCACCGCTCTACCGCCTTAGCCATGGCGGCAAGATCATCTATGCCCGCGACGACGCCCACCGCGAGGAGCTACTGGCCACCGAATTCAAGGGCAAGAAGCCAGAGATTGGGCGGTTCAAAGGGCTGGGAGAAATGATGCCGTCTCAGCTGAAAGAGACGACCATGGATCCGTCCAAACGCACACTTGCCCGCGTCACCCTGCCCCGGGCCGAGGAGGCTGTGGAGGAATTGGTGGAGTCCCTCATGGGCCGCAAGCCAGAGCTACGCTTCCGTTTCATCCAAGAAAACGCCGAATTCGCGGTAGCCGATCTCGACGTCTAAGCCAGCGGCTGTCAGTAACGCGTTGACTTAGAGACGATTGACTCTATCTTCCGCCCCGCGCGACGACTGCCGTCTGCGCCGCCGCAGTGACCCAAGCTCAGTATTCCGGGCGCGGATCTGCTCAAATTGCAACTGATGACCGAATTTTCTGAACTGGGCCTATCGCCCGCTACTCTACAGGCCGTGGCCAACACAGGCTACACGACCGCTACCCCCATCCAGGCCGAGGCCATCCCTGTCGCGCTCGCAGGTCGAGACGTCTTGGGCATCGCCCAAACGGGTACCGGCAAGACTGCCGCCTTCACCTTGCCAATGATTGATCGGCTCGCTGCAGGACGATCCAAAGCCCGCATGCCGCGCGCCCTGGTGATCGCACCGACCCGAGAGCTGGCCGACCAAGTCTCCGCCTCCTTCGAGAAATACGCCAAGGGCCAGCAGATCAAGTTGAGCTGGGCGCTGTTGATTGGCGGCGTGTCTTTCAAGGACCAAGAACTCAAACTTGATCGCGGTGTCGATGTTCTGATCGCCACGCCTGGTCGGTTGCTCGACCATTTCGAACGCGGCAAGTTGCTGATGACGGGGGTACAGATCCTGGTCGTCGATGAAGCCGATCGAATGCTCGACATGGGGTTCATCCCCGACATTGAGCGCATCTTCAAACTGACGCCCGCCAAGAAGCAGACATTGTTCTTCTCAGCGACCATGCCACCGGAAATCACCCGCCTAACCAAACAGTTCCTTAAGGACCCAGTGCGGATCGAGGCCACCCGTCCCGCGACGGCGGCCGAAACCATCACTCAGCACATTGTGCGCCTGCCAACCGCAGACCCCAAGGCTAAGCGGACCGCCTTGAGAATGCTCATCGCGGCCGATGACGTCCGAAACGGCATCGTCTTCTGCAACCGCAAATCTGAAGTTGATATCGTCGCCAAGTCTCTGAAGACCCATGGCTTTGATGCAGCCCCTATCCATGGGGACCTAGATCAACAGACCCGCATGCGGACGCTTGAGGCGTTTCGTAAGGGTGAGCTGAAGCTACTTTGCGCCTCCGACGTTGCGGCTCGCGGCCTTGACGTGCCCGACGTGAGCCACGTCTTCAACTACGACGTCCCCCACCATGCCGATGACTATGTCCACCGGATTGGGCGTACCGGCCGGGCGGGCCGCAGCGGCAAGGCTTATATGATTGTCACCCCCGCCGACGCCAAGAACATCGACAAGGTGTTGAAGCTAATCGGAACTGAGCCCCAGGAAATCGTCCTGGAGGGTGTCGACTTTGCCGCGATCAAGGACGAACGGCGCGAAGACCGTGCCGGCAGCCGAGGCCGCGAGCGAAGCGGGCGAGACCGAGACCGTACGCCCAAGCCCCGCAATGAGCCCGGCCAGAGCACTGAGCCCTTCGATCCCTCCGCCGCTTTGATATCATCGCCGCCAGCTCGCGAACGACGTCCTCGCCGACCTGAGCCTGTTGTGGAACAGTCGGCACCTCCCGTGGAGGCAAAGCGGCCTGAGCAAGACACGCGTCCAGTGCGGACACCATCAGAGCCTCAGAGATCTCGGCGCGATCCGCCGCCTGTCACGCGCGATCGCCCACGTCGTGATCATCAAGAAGATCGAGACGATGGGGCCAAGGTTGTCGGGTTTGGTAACGACATGCCGGCCTTCCTGACGCGCGGCAACGCGAAACCCAAGGCAAAGACTTAGGCGTTCCTCGAATTTTGTGAGTTGAAGCGCGGCCTTAACCGGTCGTTTGACTCTGAGACATAGAATACTCCGGAACAATCGAATTAGCGCCTCGCGAGGGCGCTCATTCGAGGTCTCGGGAAACGCTTAATTATGTCTGCTCAAGTCGAAATCAAACTCCGCAGTTCTGAAGCCTACGCTTTATCGCACAAGGCTTTGCAACTGATGGAGGCCCACAAGGTGTGGCCGACGGCAACCAATTATGAGCTTTGGACCCATGTCGTCGCCGACCCCAATGGTGACCTAGCCACGGAGATCAATCGTATCTTGGGCGACGGCGAGACATTCACCGACCGCCTTAGCGATGAACTCGCCGCAAACTTCCTGCCCAAAGCCCGATTCAATGATCAGATCCGCGATGCCGGTGACGCCTTAACCAAGGAGCTGATTTCAGTTTCCGAAGCGATCAATTCCGCACAAAAATCCAGTGAGGCTTATGGAGCTACTCTGGCCCATGCTTCAAAGTCGCTCTCTGGTTCGGACGAGACTATAGACCTTCAGGCGACCGTGGAGACCTTGGCCGCCGCCACCAGCCGCGTGCAGCGCGAAAACCAGTCTCTCGAAAGACGTCTGGCGGAATCAACAGAAGAGGTCGCTCGCCTGCGCGACCACCTGGAACAGGTGAGACGCGATGCCACCACAGACGGCCTGACCAACCTTTCCAACCGCAAAGCCTTCGACGAAGAGTTGGAGCGCGCCTGTAGCGCAGCAGAGGCCAGCGGAGAGATATTGGCCTTAGCGATCATCGACATCGACCACTTCAAAAACTTCAATGATACCTGGGGTCACCAAACCGGCGACCAAGTGCTGCGCTATGTTGCAAGTGTCATCGGGGCCCGTGGTGCTGCCCCCCGGTTCGCCGCGCGGTACGGCGGCGAGGAATTTGCGCTGATCTTCCCGGGTGAAAGCGCAGAAAAAGCCGCAAAAATCCTTGAGGAAATCCGCGATGAGGTAGCTTCGCGGGTGCTCAAGCGACGCTCGACTAACGAGCACCTTGGCCGTATCACCGTCTCAGCCGGATTTGCTGTGCGTGAACCCGGCGAAAGTACCCATAACATCCTTGAGCGTGCAGACGGTGCCCTCTATGTCGCAAAGCGCACCGGTCGCAATCGCGTCACCGATGCCGCTGCGATCGCAGTCGCCGCCTAACCACAGGCCCTTGCTTTTTTACTAGGCTGACGTGACGTATCTCGCTTTATGTCGTGAATACATCGCGACCCAGGGAGACGATCATGGCCTATGAGAAGATCAAGACTTCGGTGCAGGACGGCATCGGCATCGTGACGTTGGCCGACCAGGCCACACTCAATGCCGCAGGCCTTGACCTCATGGCCGAACTGCAAACTGCCTTTGATGACTTTGCCAAGCCTGACTCAGGTGTGCGCTGCGTTGTGCTAACCGGCGAAGGTCGCGGCTTCTGCTCGGGCGCCAACCTCTCGGGTCGCGGCGGTCCAGGTGGTCCCGTCAGCCCAGACCCTGAGGGACCCGACTCCGGGTCCGCGTTGGAGAGCGTCTACAATCCCTTCATGAAGTCGATGCGGGATTATCCTTTTCCGATCATCACTGCGGTCAACGGCGTGGCCGCTGGCGTTGGGTGTTCTTTGGCGTTGATGGGCGATATCATTGTGGCTGCCGACAGAGCCTATTTCATGCAGGCTTTCCGTCGCATCGGCTTGGTTCCGGATGGTGGATCCACCTACCTCCTCCCCCGTATGATCGGTAAGGCGCGGGCCATGGAGATGGCGCTGATGGGTGAACGCGTCCCCGCCAAGACGGCACTGGAGTGGGGATTGGTCAACCGCTGTGTCCCCGATGATCAATTGATGTCCACTGCCATGGAGCTTGCGAAATCACTTGCCACCGGCCCCTGGTCTCTGGGTTCCATACGCAAGCTGATTTGGGATAGCTTAGACGCTGAATTCTCCGAGCAGTTGCACGCCGAGCGCATGGCTCAGAAACACGCGGGTCGCACCAAAGACAGTCGAGAAGGCGTTTTGGCGTTCCTTCAGAAGCGCGTCGCGGTCTTTATGGGGCAATAACACCAATCGGATGCAGGTTCAGGACGGGCCTGACTGGGCAACACACGTGCTGATCTTAACGTGATCAATGAGACGGAAAGGGGCAGCACGCTCACGCTGCGTCAAGGTATGCGGCGTTTTCATGTGATATGTGCCGTTGCTGCGACAGGTTTGGGCTTGGCTTATCTGGTGATGGCCGGCGCACCCCTGAAGTATGCCGTCGTCAACGCTTTGGCGCTTGTGGTTGGCCTAGCTGTTGCAGCCATTGTCGCCTTCCCTGGGGTTCGAGCCAGCATATCCTCCGGCTCTAGCATCGTTGCAGTGGGAATTCTTCTGCTCGCGACAGCCTTGTTCGGTTCGAGCCTGGAAGGCACAACCCGGTGGATCAATATCGGCGGGCTCAGCCTTCAGCCAAGCCTGATCCTGATACCCCTTATGGTCATGGCCTATGCCACATCGCGGGAATGGATCGCGACCCTGGGCATGGTGACCGCGGCCATTGCCATGGCCTGGCAACCCGACCGAGCCATGGCTGGAACACTAATGGCTGGCCTAGGAGCCGTGTTCTCAGTTCGACGACAGGGACAGGTTGGGCTGGCCTTTGCCACCGCAATCCTTGGATTTATCGTCACCATGATTCGGCCCGACACCCTGCCTGGCATGCTGTTCGTCGAGCAGGTCTACAGCACCACATTTGGCGTCAGCGCCTGGGCTGGCATGGCCGTGTTTATCGGCACAATCCTAATGTTGGTTCCCGCTATCGATGGGTGGCGCGGCGAACCCCAGGAGCGTCCGCTTTATCTCGCGTTTAGTGCGGTGTGGTCGGCCGTGATGGTTGCAGCGGCCCTGGGCAATTACCCAACCCCCGTCGTCGCCTATGGCAGCAGCTCGATCCTGGGCTATGTGATCAGCCTAGCCCTGCTGCCGAGACGGAAAACCCAAACAGCGGAAAAACGACAGGATCTGAGCTGAGAGGTAGCCTCCTAATCCCGCCGCCCGGCCCGGATCATCTGGATCTGACCCCGTTCTTCCAGCTCAAGGGCCGCCTCGAAGCTGATCCCTTCTAGGGTCGCATCGAAGGTGCGTTTGGAAATGCGAAGAGCGTCAGGCGCGGCTCTTAGCATCTCCTCGGCGAGGCGAGCGCCCTCTGCGGCCAGTTGCCCTTCGGCCAGCACTTGGGAGACCAGACCACAGCTGAGCGCTTCGGCGGCGGACATTGGGCGGCCGGTCAGCAGCATTTCGCGGGCGCGGGCGACACCAATGGTACGTTGCAGCCGCCAGCTGACCGCCAGTTCAGAGCCAGACAGACCGATCTTAATGAAAGCCGGATGGAACGCGGCGCTCTCACTGGCTACGATGATGTCGGCACAGAGCGCGATGGCCAGGCCGCCGCCTGCGGCAGCCCCTTGAACCAGGGCAACAATCGGCTGAGGGCAGGCTCGCATCGCGCGCAAGGTGTCGCGGAGCATCCAATCGCCGTTGGGGCCGTCCTGCAGGGCGTCCGGCTGGCCACCAGCCTTGAGGTCTGCGCCTGAACAGAAGGCGCGGCCGGCCCCACCCAGCACGATCACCCTCACATCGCCTCTGCGCCGACGTGACTCAAAATAAGCCAGCAGGGCTTCGGAGAGGGGTTGATTGAGAGCGTTGAGCCGCTCAGGGCGATTGAGGGTGACGAAGTCTACAGCGTCGCGGTGCTCGATCGTCAGGATGTCGGTCATGTCGTCCCCAATGGTGTTTGGGGCAGTATGGCCGCGGGTGGTACTACGCGTCCAGCGCCTTGCCCGGCTCAATCGTTACGCTCTCGCCGCAGCCACAGGCGTCTGTTTCGTTGGGATTGCGGAACACGAACTTGGCTGACAGCTTGTTGACCTCATAGTCGATCACCGTGCCAATCAGGAACAACACAGCCTTGGGTTCGATCAGAATGGTGACGCCCTGGTCTTCGACGATCTCGTCGAGCGGGCCAACGCTTGTCGCATATTCGACGACGTATTCTGAGCCAGCGCAGCCGCCGTTCTTCACACCCACCCGCAATCCCGCATAGGGCTCTGCGGCACGGCCCATGATGTCGCGCACGCGGTCAGCTGCCGACGGAGTCAGGCTGACCACCTTTGGGCGGGGGCGTCGGGCACGTGGTGGAGCAGTGATAAGGTCGGTCATGACATCTATATGGGGTTCAAAACCTGAATCAGAACATATTGAGTTGAAGTTTCGCCTCGTCGGACATTCGCGAGGGGTCCCATGGCGGGTCAAACACCAGATCAACCTTGACGTTGCGCACGCCCGGTACCTCGCGCACGGCGTCCTCGACCCAACCCGGCATTTCGCCAGCGACGGGACAGCCAGGCGCAGTCAGGGTCATATCGATGGCGATGTCTTTGTCGTCGGACACGTCGACCTTGTAGATCAAGCCCAGTTCATAGATGTCGACCGGGATCTCCGGATCGAACACGGTTTTGAGGGCCTCGATCAGTTGATCGGTGATGGCGTCCAGCTCGGTTTGGCTGAGTTGGGCGGTCACGACAGGGGTAGCGTCATCCATTGCGGTCATCTTTAAGCGAAAAAAGCCTGAGTACGATTGAGGGCCTCAACGAAAGCGTCAGCCTCCGCCTCAGTATTGTATAGCGCTAAGCTGGCGCGCGCACTGGAGGTTACCCCGAAGCGGGCCATCAACGGCTCAGCGCAGTGGGTGCCGGCACGCACCGCAATGCCGCAACGATCCAGAATCTGGGCCACATCATGGGCGTGGGCACCTTCAACATTAAACGTCAGGATCGCACCTTTGCCGGGCGCCTCGCCATAAACGCGAAGCCAGTTCGCACCATTCAAGCTCTCACGAATTCGCTGATAAAGGTGGTGCTCATGATCAGCGATGGCGACGCGGTCCAGTGTCATCAGCCAGTCGACCGCTGCGCCCAGGCCGATGGCCTCAAGAATTGGCGGCGTACCCGCCTCAAACCTGTGCGGCGGGTCGGCATAGGTTATGACATCCAGCGACACCGAGGCGATCATTTCGCCGCCACCTTGATAGGGCGGCAAGGCTGCGAGTCGATCAGCCTTGCCATAAAGCACGCCAATGCCCGTCGGGCCGTAGAGCTTGTGGCCGGAAAAAACGTAGAAATCGGCGTCGAGCGCCTTCACGTCCACAGCCTGATGCACAATGGCCTGGCAGCCATCGATCAGAGTGATCGCGCCGACGCTGCGAGCTTGGGCAATCATCTGCGCCACCGGATTGACCGTGCCCAGCACATTGGACATGTGGCTCAAACCCACCGCCTTAGTCTTCGGACCGAGCATATCCGCATAGGCGGCGAGGTCGAGCGTTCCGTCATCGAAGACCGGCACGAACTTCAAGACCACGCCCTGACGTTCACGCAGAAAATGCCAGGGCACGATATTAGCGTGGTGCTCCATTTGGGTGAGGACGATCTCGTCCCCAGCTTTCAGCGAGTGGCCAAGGCCGGCCGCCACCAGATTGATCGCTTCCGTCGCCCCCTTCGTGAAGACGATTTCAGACACATCTGAGTTGATGAGACCCGAGACACTTTTCCGGGCCTTTTCATAGGCATCCGTCGTTTCGTTCGCCAGGGTATGTAGACCGCGATGCACGTTGGAATAAGAGGACTCCATGGCGTTGACCATGGCGTCGATCACCGCTCGAGGCTTCTGCGCCGACGCGGCGCTGTCGAGATAGATCAAAGGTTTGCCGTTCACCTGTCGTGACAGGATCGGAAACTGAGCACGAACTGTCTCGACGTCGAAAGTCATGCTCAGACCCTCAGCCGTTGCGCGGCCCAGGCGCGAGCGATATCACGCGCGGGCTCATAGTCGATGCGGTCGATGACTTCACCGACAAACGCCTCAATCAGCAGGGCGCGGGCCTCAACCTCAGGCAGGCCGCGCTGGCGCATATAAAACAGAGCCTGTTCGTCCAAGGCCCCGATCGTGTTGCCGTGGGCACAGGCGACCTCATCGGCATGGATCAGCAGTTCGGGCTTGGCGTCGATCTCGGCGCGATCAGATAAGATCAACGCATGGTGACCCATCCGAGCATCGGTGCGGTCGGCACCCTCCTCCACCACAATACGGCCCTGGAACACGCCCCGAGACTGATCGCGAACCACGCCCTTGGTGAGTTGGCTGGTCGTACCGTCGGCACCCATGTGACCAACGACGGTGGTCTGGTCAGCATGTCGCTGGCCCTGCAGCAAATAAACACCATCGAGCCGTACGCTGGTCCCAGCCCCAGGGTGTGCAACGCGGGTTTCGATCCGCTGCCGTCGTGCCCCGTCGCTCAGCACAGTCTGCGAAAACTGAGAGTCCGGCCCCAGCGTGACCTCTGCGCTTGAAACACTGACGCCTTCGGACCCATCGGCAGCGAGGATAACACGCTCCAGTCGCGCCTTGGCTCCGAGCCTGATCTTCATGTCCAGATTGGCCAGATAGCGACTCTCGTCACCCTCATAACTTTCCAGCAAGACCAGATGCGCACCGTCGGCGATTTCGATCTGTGCCGTGGCTGTATGCGATCCGCCACCAAGCGCCACGAAGTGAAGGGCGACCACGTAAGGCTTAGCGGACGCGCAACGAATTACCACGGGGCTGGAGGCGTTGACGACGTGGATCGGCAAATCGGCCAGTTGGGCGAAAGGACCGGCCGGCGGTTCTCCGTCAAACGGCTTGGAAGGCTCGGGCAAGGTGCGCAGTAACCCACGCAGGTCGGTCCACCGCCAATCCTCGTCCCGACGAGAAGGCAGTTCCGCGACGTCGCCCGTCTTGATGGCTGTAGCGAGGGTCACGCCGCCCTCGCATACTTGTCATAGCCGTCGCGCTCGAGTTCCAAAGCCAACTCCGGCCCTCCCGACGCAACGATGCGACCCCCAGCCAACACATGAACTCGGTCAGGTTTGATGTATTCGAGAAGGCGCTGATAGTGGGTGATCACCAACATGGCGCGCTCTGGGCCACGCATGGCGTTGACGCCATCGGCGACGATCTTCAGGGCGTCGATATCGAGGCCAGAGTCGGTTTCATCCAAGATCAGGAAACGCGGCGACAGCATCGCCATCTGGAAAATTTCCATCCGCTTCTTCTCGCCTCCGGAAAACCCAACGTTGAGCGGACGTTTAAGCATCTCAAAGTCGATCTTCAGCGACAGGGCCTTGGCGCGGGCCAATTTCAGGAAATCTGGAGCAGAGATTTCGTCTTCACCCTTGGCCTTACGCTGGGCGTTCATCGCCGCGCGAATAAAGGTCAGCGCCGGAACGCCTGGGATTTCCAGCGGATACTGGAACGAGAGGAATACCCCCTTGGCCGCCCGCTCGTTCGGCGTAAGCGCCAACAGGTCTTGGCCATCAAGACTCGCGCCACCACCGGTAACTTCATAACCATCGCGACCCGTCAGGACGTAACCCAGGGTCGATTTTCCCGCACCATTCGGGCCCATGATCGCGTGAACTTCGCCAGCCGGAACATCCAGAGTCAGACCCTGAAGGATTTCCTTGCCACCGACTTCCGCGCGGAGTTTTGAGATCGATAGCATTTACGCCTGCTGGCCTTTGGCCTGAAACAACTTGTTGAGCACGAAGGCCATGGCTGGAATGGCAAGGGCGACATAGGCGACGCCCGCCCAGACTGATCGAATATGTAGGGCTTGCGCGCCCGCAATGAACACCAGGGTCGGGACGATGGTGATCGCCAGCAGCGAGAGCCAGCCCTTGGCATTAACCGGCCAAGTCAACCGTCCGCGCGGCGTGACCCGATAACGAAACCAGATGTTAGGCGTCGTGGTCATCCGCCGACCTCGTCGGCCAGAAACTGAGCCATCATCTTCAGGGCTTCGTCGACGCTACCGGCCACGGCCTGTTTGCGCGGTGCCGCCGAAGTGGCCGAGAGATCGCGTTTGTCCGCCGACGTGACGCTAACCTCGCCGTCCTCGAAATAAGCGCGTAGGCGGTAGTCGGCGTGATCCAAGGTCACCGCATAGCGGGTTCGGTCGAGGACAAGACTCTTGTTGTTCAGGAAACCAGACTCGCTAGCCAAGGCCTCAAATAACGCCGTTGCCCGCCCGTGATCGGCTTCTTGCTGCGCCCGATCAGCATCCTCGCGGGCATGCCGTTCGCGTTCACGTCGAAGCTGTTCAGTTTCAAAGGCACGTTGGAAAGACATGTTTGTCACCTCGCTCATCCCACACTCCCCTCTAGACTGATCGCCACAAGCTTCTGAGCTTCTACGGCGAATTCCATGGGCAGTTTCTGAAGCACGTCTTTGACGAAACCGTTGACCAAGAGCTGGACGGCCTCTTCCTGGCTGAGGCCCCGCTGCATGGCGTAGAACAACTGATCGTCAGAGAGCTTGGTCGTAGTCGCCTCGTGTTCAAACACGCACTGACCGTTCCGCGCCTCGACATATGGCACGGTGTGGGCCCCGCAGTGTTTACCGATCAACAGGCTGTCGCACTGGGTGAAGTTACGGGCACCCTTGGCCTTAGGGTGTGCCGAGACCAGCCCACGATAGGTATTGGAGGACCGCCCCGCGCTTATCCCCTTGGAGATGATCCGCGAGCGCGTATTGGCCCCCAAATGTATCATCTTGGTGCCGGTATCGGCCTGCTGACGACCATTGGTGATGGCGATCGAATAGAACTCACCCGATGAAGCCTCGCCGCGCAGCACGCAGGACGGATATTTCCAGGTGATAGCTGAGCCGGTTTCGACCTGGGTCCAGCTAACCTTCGAGCGATCACCCCGACAATCGGCGCGCTTGGTGACAAAGTTATAGATGCCGCCCTTGCCGGTCTCTGGATCCCCCGGATACCAGTTCTGGACAGTGGAATATTTGATCTCTGCATCGTCGAGCAGTACGAGTTCC
>JANPNB010000527.1:0-6916 GCA_031427275.1 Alphaproteobacteria bacterium
CCTGAAGGTCGTAGGTTCAAATCCTACCCCCGCAACCAACAAAACCTGATCAGTTCAAAGATTTTACAAATAGCCTCGGTCTTCGGATCGGGGCTTTTGTCCGTTTGGACCTAGGTCCATGACTTATTAGTCGCACCATCGAGGTTTGGGGCAAATTGGCTCGGTGCAAGGCGGATAGGTATGGGCATAGTGGTGCTATTTCAGGCCCATCTAACGCAGCACTGGAAATTCCTGCGGGACACCATTCTGACGCCTTGATGGCGCGGTTAATAGGTCCTGACCTTAACACGTGGCTAGCACAACTGGACCATATGCCGAGACCTGGTAGCCCAAGGTCAGCGTCAACCGCTCCGCAGCAAAAAGAGATCATGTCGCGCAAAATATTAGCGTCAGGGGGCTGCTCCATCAACGAGCGCAGGTCCATTATCGGGTCGGTCATCGTCGTTCCTTCCATCAGGTTCGTGTCTCACAACCCAAACCTTATCCGAGAGCCGCGGCGGCCAACCTGCCCATCAGCTACACCACGTCCCGGGACACGATCTTCACCCGTTGGTACCCGGTTCCTCAAATGCCCAGGGCGGAACAGTCATGGCTGCGGCCATCATATCGAGGATGGTTTCAAAGAAGACCGGGTAGTTTACTTCCCAACCGTCTGGGCGGCTGGCATGCTGGATGACCGCTCCCAGAAACATGGCGCCGACGCTTTCCAATCGCATGTTGAACTGATCAAGGGTCAGGAAACTGAGCTTCTTGGCCATGCGCGCAATGGCATCGCGGAAATGCAGGGTTGAAGGGCAGTCATAATCAACCGGGTGCGGGATGCCACGTGGCCGTAGATTGGTCAGATATTGGGCGTGCAGTTTGATGTAGGGGAGGCCGGCATTGTCGGTGAAATGACGGAAATTTGGCAGGAAACAAACACGCAGTAGCCAGCGCATTTCTGACAACTGCCAATGCTCCCGCCCCAGTTCGAGCAGCTGGCCGCGCATCACATCAAGCTGTCCTTCGCGATACTCGAAAATAGCCTGGAGCAGTCCAAGTTTGTCTTTGAAGTGGTATTGAACCGAAGCCGTGTTTTTCTGCCGGGCCTCGAGCGAGATGGATCTGAGCGCCGCCGAGTCAACGCCTTGATCGCCAAACAGGCGCTCGGCGGCTTCCATAATTTTGATCCGGGTGTCGATATTTGCGTTCCGCTTTCGCCCCGGGTCCGTCGGTTTCGCTTGCATCAAACGGCCTGCCCTTCATTCCATTGCGCGCTACCCCTTACGCGCCTCTGCAATCATTGTCCTGTCTCACGATGCCAGGATCCAGGCGTCACGTCCTTATAACTCAAATGGTTTACATTATGCGAAGAAAACGCGGACATAAACCTATTGCATCATTTATATAAACCAGTTGATTTAACAATGAGCGAGGCTATCTTCCGGAGTCGTTGTCACAAGCCGTACACGACGCAGTTTTTCAAGGGAGAGGCAAATGGCCTGCAGCTTTGCTCATTTGCGCCCAGGCGTCAGCGCCGCTGTCGGCCGCGGGAAGGCGACGATCTTTGGACGCAACGTCTTCAACATGAACTTTGCGACCGCCGTTTCGACCCATCTTGATAGGCTGCTGCGCTACAAGGGGCGTCCCGCCACATCCGGGATCAGCTTGCAATACAACTACGGTAATTGAACCAAGTTACAGGAGAGCATGATGACCCAGACGGGACCAGAAACAATTGTATGGTTTGCGGACCAAGCCGGCACCGACCATGAACTGGTCGGCGGCAAGGGCGCCAATCTCGGTAACATGACCGGCAAGGGATTTCATGTTCCGCCGGGCTTTACAATCAGCACGGCGGCCTATCGCACCCATGTGTCAGAATCCGGTATTCGCGAACCGATCGAGGCGATATTGGCGAAGATTGACTATGCCGATCCAGTGGGTCTGGAGGAGCAGGTCGGCGAAATCCGCGAACTGATTACAGCCGCAAAAATGCCCGATGCGATCACACGGCAAATCGCGGACGCCTATGCCAAGGTGGGGACATCGTCGTTTGTTGCGGTGCGCTCATCCGGCACGGCTGAGGATCTGGAAGGGGCTTCCTTTGCGGGCCTTCATGATACCTATCTGGACATTATGGGCCAGGCTGCGCTGGTTGGTGCCGTCAAGCGATGCTGGGCCTCGATGTGGACGGGACGCGCTGTTGCTTATCGCCAGAATGGCGGCTTCGATCATTTTTCGAGCGCAATCGCCGTTGTCGTGCAGCAAATGGTGCAGTCAGAGATTTCCGGCGTCATGTTCACCGGCAATCCGGTCAATGCGGCTACCGACCAGATTTTTGTCAATGCCAGTTACGGTCTGGGCGAAGCAATCGTCTCTGGGATCGTGACGCCCGACGAATATGTCGTGCGCCACCGTGACCTTAAGATTCTGGACGCCCAGATTGGCAGCAAGCTGGTGCAGGTGGTGCGTGATGCCTCAAAGGGGGTTGGGACCGCCGAGGTAGAAGTGCCGGAAGCCCTGCGTGACAAGCAAGCCATGAGCGACGACGAAATCCGGCAACTCGCTGACCTTGGCCGTTTGATTCAAAAAGCTTATGGCGAATTTCCGCAGGATATCGAATGGGCTTATTGCGGCGGGCAGTTTTACGTGCTTCAGGCGCGCCCCATCACCGGCGTTGAGTTCAGTTGGGATTCCGACGTTACCGACAGTGTGCAGGGTAATGACAATGGCTGCGCCTGGGACGAGCTATGGTCGCGCAGCTTCCCTCAGGAGATGTGGACAGGGGCGATCTCGCCGCTCATGTTCTCCTGGCGCTGCTGGGGGCTGAACCAGTGTCACAGCATCGGCATCCAGGCCTATGGCTATCCGGAGCTGGATTACACAACGCGGCGGCTCTGGATCTATAACAATGGGGTTTCCTACTACAATTGCAAGGCGGATCTGGAACAGATCAAGACAGCGGTTCCGCCGCAGGTCCGGCCCGGTATGCTCGATAAATTGCCCACGGCCTGGCACGAAGAAGCCTTGAATGCGGATTTTGACTGGGCCCGTTACATTGACAGCTATCTGGGCGTTGAACGGAACCGCCCGGACATGGGGATCAGCTGGTGGAAGGTAATTCGCGACGACTTTATAAACAGCAAGAAATATCGTGATTTCACCAGACCACTTTCCATCGCTGAGCTTGAACAAAAATCGGACGAGGAGTTGCGCCAATATGTCGGCGACGTGATGCGCGAGGAAATCGCATCCTATGATCCGCCGTGGAATGGCCTGCTTTACCCGATGCGCGATGCGCTGGGTGCGATCGCCTGGATGTGCGAACATTGGTACAACGGCGAGCGCAAGACGCTGTTCATGGATCTGATGACAGGCACCCGCAACCCGACTGTCACAACCGACGACAATTATGCGTCGTGGTATTTGGCGGAGTTGCTCCACAATTCGCCAGAGCTGCAATCGCTGTTCGAGCGTTATCCCGACAAGCGCTTCTTCGACTTCCTGTCCCAGTGCCGTGACGGCCCTGCTTTCCAGGCGGCCTATGACGAGCATGTCCGTTTGCGCGGACATCGCGGCCACCCGGATCGCGACATTTATTTTGATCGCCGCGCCGACGATGTGGTTGTCGATTTGCGCATGATGCCGGCTTTGATGGGGATGCCCAATCCACGCATTCAGGAACATGCGATGACCGCCAAGCTGGAGGTGACCATCGATCATATGGAAGCCAATCTGGCCGAACAGCCGATGGGGGCATTGAAATCACGCCTGTTCCGCTTCCTGATCGATTTCGCTCACAACAGCCTGGAGTTTCGCGATAACGAACGCGAGGTGATGGACTGGTCGACCTACGCTATCAAGCTCGGGTTCCAGGAAGTCGGTCGCCGCTGTGTCGAACGAGGCGTCTTTGACGACTTTATGGATTGCTACTTCCTGACGATGGACGAACTTTATGCTGTGCTGGATGGCACGGACAATCGGCGTTTGACGTTGGCCAAGATCAAGGCACGCAAGAAGAATTTCCACGCCGTTAATACGACGGCAGTTACCCCGTCCCATTATCTGCAATATGGCCGCCCGGCGGTGGTTGATCTTCCCGATGTGGGCGAAGGCGGCCTGCTTGTGGGCAAGACCACCAGTGTTGGCAAGGTTACCGGCATCGCGCGTGTGGTCACTGAACTCAAGCAAATCGGCCGGGTCAACAAAGGAGAAATCCTGATCGTCCATGCAACCGACCCAGGCTGGACCCCGGTGTTCATGATGATCAAGGGCATCGTCCTTGAAACCGGGGGGCTGATCTCGCACGGTGCATTGCTAGCCCGCGAATATGGCTTGCCGGGCGTGCAGATCGTCGGCGCGTTGAAGCTGATCCCGGATGGTGCGACGATAACGCTTGATGGGGACGCTGGCATCGTGATCATCCATGATGTCGCCAAAGAGGCCCCGGGTGAGAGGATCGCTGCCGAACTCGAATTGGAACCCTCCTGATCATTCCTAGAGCGTGATGCGATTCAGCTTTATCGCATCACGCGTTAAATAGAACAGGCCGGTTACCGTTCATGGACCCATGAACGGTAACCGGCCTGTGTCATTTTGTTTTCGAATTCCACCCTGCGGATGATCCGCGCGGCGTGTTCCTGCGGATCAGCAGGGCAAGCTCATCGAAAATCCACGAAGAAGGACCAGGATCGGGGCCTGCTTACCATTTCTTGCCGCTGTCCTTGCTGGCGGAGGCGAGTGCGGCTTCGGTTGAAATTTCCTTGCCCGCATCATCCACAAAATGGATGTCGAAAGCAGCGTCAGCTACGAGGAAGAACAGGCAATCAACTTTGGACGTGCAGCGGAAACGGTGAACGTGGAGACTGGGCAGTTGAGAATAGGAACCGACCTTCAACAGCACCGGTCGTTCCCCCCGCATCTGAGAGAGCGGTGCACCTTGCAGCACGATCATCTCCTCGGACGGTATGTGCCAATGATACGGCACCATGCAGCCTGCGGTCATCCGCACCATCAGCGTTGCCGGACCTTTGCTCATGTCACCATGCAACGGTGCGAGCGTGGTACACGCCGGCACGCCGGGAACCGCAATGAATGCTGCCGCGCTGGGGCGTTGGAGGAGAACCGCGTGGCTCCCCTGGCCGGCGTCCTCGGGGGCACTGGCATAGGCAGGTGTCGCTGCCGCAGCCGACAACAGAAAGACAGCACCGAATATTGACTTAACACTCATTGTCGCTGCTCCGATACGTAATCAGAAACGTCCATTCTAGAGCATGATGCGATAAAGCTGAATCGCATCATGCTCCATAATTCTTTGTTGTCGCGTGATGTATTGCGAAAAGCCGGTTCCCACTTTTTCGCATCACGCACTAGCCATGCATCGCCTGGAATGGCGGCGGGGGCAGATGGTCGGCCGCATTATTGGCCTTGGCCGCGCGGTACATCCATTCGCAGTCGATAAACTCGCCTTCGGGAATACCATTGGTTCCGACTCCGCTGAGTCCGGCATAGAAGACCACGAAAAAAGTTGCGCCTTCCGGCCCGATGGTTGGCCGATGGTGAATGCCGCCGGCTTCGACGATGTAATCGCCGGTGTAAATCGTGCCATATTCGTAAGAAAATTCGCCCTCAAGCACGAAGGCATGCGCCTCGCCGAAATGATGGTGATCGGGAGTTTCCAGGCCGCTCACCATCCGGATCAGCGCCGTAAACATGCCGTGCGCGCGATTGATGTAGAGCAGCTTGAATTCGCTGCCTTCCATCGCCCACGGCGTCCAGGGAACTTTCGCAACCCTGACAAGCGAGGATCCATCCGGGAAGATTTTCGATTCTTCGCGGCCCGCCACGGCGAAACCATCGGTGCTCCGGGCGACAGCCGGACTGTCTTTGGACTGAATAATCGCAGACATCAAATTTCTCCTTCAGCTCGCCAATTTCTATCATAATTAGTATATCAGTTATTGTGAAAGTGTAAAGTCTCATGCAGCCGTCGCGGCAAAGAATGGTCCGTCCGCGAAAGCCAGCGTCACCAGTTCGGTCCGCAAACCGCAGGCCCAATTCACCGCCTCACCATGAAGCGGGCAGGCAAGGCGCACGCCGAGGTCGAGATCGACAATCCCGACGGGATAGGGCAAATCGTCCTCGAATATGGCCGGTCCGGCGTGAACCCGTGTCCACGAATACAATGTGCCGGCGGTTTCGATCGCCTCCCAGCGCACATCTTCGGTCCAGCAATGCGGGCATATCGGCTTGGGCGGGAAGCTTGCCATGCTGCATTTGGCACAGCGCGTTACCTGGAAGCTGCCGTTCGAAAGCCCGGTCCAGAAAGGCTCTGTAAAGGCGGTTACGCGGGGCGGATAGCGGCGTTCATGGCCGACACTGATAATCTTCATGGTCATCGGTGCGCCTCCAGCACATGGACGAGCGCGGCATTATAATTGCCCAATTCGTTCATCATCAATGCAAGTGTCGCATCTTTGACCTGTCGCTCTCCGGCGCGTCCGCGCAGCTGGTCGGCCAGTTCGACAAGATTATACAGGGGCGTCGCGTAGGATGGATGACCCCGCGACGTCAGCCCGCCGGAGGTCGCGATGGGAATACGGCCGCCCAGGCTGGTTTCGCCCGACGCAGCGGCATGGGCGCCCTGGCCGCGCGCGCAGAAGCCGGCGGCTTCACTCGCGATCACCTCGACGATGGTGCAGGGGGCGTAGAGCTCGGCAAGATCGATGTCCACCGCGGTGATCCCCGCTTCGCCATAGGCCGCCGCTGCGGCGGTCGCGGCGGCGTTGAAGGCAATCATGTCGGTTGGTGTGTCGCTGATCTGATGAACCCCTTCATGATAGAAAGCGCGGCCCCTGACCACAACATAGGGTCCGCCGAGCGCGCGCGCGTGTTCCTCGGTCGTGATGACGACGCAGGCCGCTCCGTCGCTGCG
>JANPNB010000528.1:0-6217 GCA_031427275.1 Alphaproteobacteria bacterium
CGAGCCGATCAACAGCGCCTTTCGTCCTATTGTGGAGCAATACTGGCCCGGCGTCTGGGGCTCACCCCCATCTCAAGCCTACTATCTGGAAACCGGCCCGGTCGCGCAGATGATCACGAACAGCGGCCTCTTCGGACCGGTCACCCACCGCGCCTATAGCTGGACCTGGACCCTAGACCCCGACCTGCTCGGCCGCTACCTGCGTACAGACTCCAGCTACCACGCTCTGCCGGAGCGCGAGCGCTTCGCCATGTTCGACGCCATGTCTACCGCCGTCACCAACCACGGCGGCCAGCTCGAAGCCCCGTGGGAAACCCACCTCTATGTGGCGCGGAGGGCTTGAGGTAACTGAAAGGCGCACCACCGACCGATGCCCAAACTCTAGCCAAAACCTATGATGTTGTCAAGAACAAATTAGGAACTCGCACCCATGCGTCTCTACCTCTCCTCATTTCGAATGGGCGACCACTTCGACACCCTTCTCGGGATGATTGGCCCCAAAGCCAAGGTCGCGGTGATCTCCAATGCGGTAGACTTTGTTCCAACGGCGGACCGGGAAGCCTATGTCCGCACTGTCTTCGACCCCGTGGCGGCATTCACTGATCAAGGCCTGGACGCTTTCGACCTCGACCTGCGCGCCTATTTCGCTCGCCCCGAAGCCCTGGCAACCGCCCTAACCGATGTTCAACTGGTCTGGGTGGTGGGCGGCAACACATTCCTGCTCCGCCGCGCCTTTGCGCAGAGCGGCTTAGACGAAATCATCAAACGCGGCCTCGCGGAAGATAGTCTCGTCTATGGCGGTTGGAGCGCTGGTGCCGTCATTGCTGGCCCGACGCTGCGCGGCATCGACCTTATGGATGAACCCCACGTCATCGTCGACGGCTACCAAGCCGCACCCATCTGGGACGGACTGGGCCTCGTCGACTACGTCATCGTGCCCCACTTCGCCTCCGACCATCCGGAGTCGGCCGACGCCGCCCGATGCGCGGCCTACTACACCGAAAGGAGAATAGCCCACCGCACGCTACGAGACGGCGAAGTGATTATTGTCGGGGCTTAGCTCACCCGCCTCGACCGAAAAGGCCCTTTAGAAAGCCCAGCGGCGATCCTGCGCGAACTGGCTCAAGCACGCTGAAGGTTAGACCAGACCGTGTTTTCCCCAAGGGATCAGCGAACCCACAAAGGCTTGCCGAGAGTTCAATAGGTATATCGATTAGGAGGTTCACGCCGTCTTGCTCGTTGTGTTCCTTGGACAATTGAGCACGGATCGCCGCAAACTCTGGCGGCGGGTCACCGCTCACGGTCACGTCCGCTTCATCATCCTCTGCATTATATTCCACATCCCAAATCTGCTGACCATTTCGCCAACCTGAGCACCTGCTGTACATAACGGACTCAACCATCTCGGCGCACACAACATGTGCATCCCGAGACAGGGCGGCAACCTTCCGCCTTTCGTTCAATGAGCCTCTGTTTGAATAGACGAGAAACCATCCGGATGGCAGTTCCGCACAGCAATACTTCTCCTCGAGCTCATCGTCCGTGACGCCAATCTCTCTGAAGCCAAGCTCCTCCCAACACGGCGGCTCGCTCACCACCCTCAACGGCAATCCAATTGGCGTTCAGTCCCATGAATTTCATCCCCGGCTTGTATCTGGTTGCGATCAATTTCCAGTCAGCTCGACGCTAACCCTAAGGCTGTAATTAGTCCAGAACAAATTGGGAACTATAGCTCATACAGACTCACAGTCTGCCAAAAACCTTCGCACCAACGGGTCCAGCGCGGCCAAACCTTTGTAATCCCGAAACTCAATCCCGGCTTGTCCCATCACCCCGTGCCAGGCGCTCACAAACGCCGCTAACCGCCCCGGTTCACCGCGCAAAGCGGCGAGTGGATGACGCCAAATCCGGATCGTGAACAACACTCCGCCGGTCACTGGCAAACGCCGCAAGGTCTGCCGCTCCATGCGAACGAACAACTCCCGCCCCGGATCGCTGATCAACGGCTGGCGCGCCCGCACCGGCCCTGACGACGGCAGAAACAACTCCCCCGACGCCAACACGCTCCAATTGCGCCGCTCAACGATGGCGTCCACCGCCAGGGCATCAAAGATCCGGCTCACCCGGGGCAGCAGCGTGTGTTCAAACCCCGGCACCGGCCCGTGCAGCGAGCCGAGCGGTTTGCCCACCACCTCGGCGGCGCTGAAGAAACTCGGCGCACAAAGGCTGGCCGCAGTCAGGGTCCAGGCCCCGTCACGATGCTCCATCAGGCATAGATCGTCATCCACCAACCCGGCGGCCCAGCGCAGAGGCGGGACCTCGGTGCCAACCTCGACGCCAAAATGCCCAGCCATCAGCTCGGCCACTTCGGCCTGCCCGGCCCGCGAGCCCTCAACCTCGCCCCAGCAAAGCTCGGGGTGTTCCGCAAAAACCGCCACCTTGCGAACCGCCGGGTCGCCATCGGCCATCTCAAACGGCCCCTCGAACCAGTCAGCCAAGGCAATAGGGGCCAACCCAATCCGAAATCGGTGGGCATCCTTGTGGTCAAAGGCTGCGGGATAGCGCGGGTCAGTCATAGCCCTCGGAATAGATCACTTGGTCATCGTCGCTAAGGAGAATTGTCGCAACCACCCACCCTAGCCTAGGATGGTCCTATGGATCTCGTGGCCTTCCCTGACCTCACAGCCAATCAGCGGGCCACCGCAGCCCGGATCCTGCGCGAGGCCATCCACGGCCAATCCTACAAAGCCGAAGGTGAGGCAGAAGCAGAAGTCGCGACCTTCCTCACCGACCCCGACCGCTTTGCCATCGCCGCGGTCGAGGCGGGCCAGGTTCTCGGTTGGGTTGGCGGCATTCGCGGCTATTCCCACGCATTGGAACTTCACCCTTTGGTGGTCGATCCAGCCCATCACCGCCAAGGCATTGGTGCGGTACTAACCCGTGCCTTAGAAACCGCCGCTTTGGCAGAGGGTTTCCTGACGATCCACCTCGGCACCGACGACGACTATGCCGGTACCAACCTGTTTGGCGCTGACCTGTTTCCCGACCCCTTAGCCAAGCTCGCGCAAATCGCCCCAACCGCTCAGGGCCACGCCTACTTCTTCTATCTCAAGCAGGGTTTCGTCCCCACTGGCGTGCTGCCGGATGCCAATGGCCCGGGAAAACCCGACATCTACATGAGCAAACGCGTTGGCTGAGACCGGTAAAACATCACCCCATCCGCAACAGATCCAACGCCACGCCCAATACCGCCTCCACCTGCGCAACCTCCCGCTCGGACCTGGCGGCCTCCCTCGGCGTCAGCTCCTTGCCGCAGATGGCGTCACACGCCGCCACTAGGTCGCGTTGATCGCCCAGTCGCTTGCGGTAGAAGGCCAGGCGCGCCTGGGCTTGGACGCGGCCTTCGGCTTGGGCAATGATCACATTGAGCGGGGTTCCGCTTCCATATCCAGCATTGGGCTCAGCCAGGGTTGAGGCGATCCGCGCCTCCGCTGCCGCGCGCCGCCAACAAATGCCATATCGTTCACCGGCCAGCCGCTGGGAGGGACTCAACCGTCCCTTCTTGCTCAGCCAGTCTAATCCAGCCAAGCGCCGGTAGGGCGTCTCACCTCGCGCCCCGCTGGGTGCGGCCATGCCACTGCCCCTGCCCCGCGATAGAGCGACGGTCTCAGTAACTCCTTCGCTCACGGCGACGGCTTCGCGTCGCGCCTTGGCTCTGTCCTCCAGCTTCAGCAAACGCTCGCGCTCCAAGCGCGCCAGTTCAAGCTTGCGGCTCATTCGAACGCCTCCGAGCGTTTTGGGAAAGGGGGGCACACGACGGCGGGGTCAAGGGCAGGCAGACGACAAAGCCACCGCCGGGCACCGCACGCTCAGACAGCGACCAGAACCCGCCCGCCGCCATCACGTTGGCCACGTGTTGGTCATTGTCGGCAAACTTCGGGGTTTGCCGATCGCCGGTGCAAAATCGGGTCAGCTTTAGCAGCATCCGCTCATACTGAGCCGCGCGCCTGGGATCGAGCTGAAGTTGTATCTGCGCCTTGCACGCCTGCGTCCCACTTTGACGTAGCGCTGCGTATTCTTGGTCACGGACCGGACCGGAGAGATCAAAATGTTCCATGACTCAGACTGTATAGAACATACAGTGAACCAGCAAATTATAAATTGTAGTTTACATACATTTTCGCAGGCCTACCCTGCCGCCCCATGGACCAAAGATTCCAGCGCCTGCGTTATGTCCGTACCGAAAGCGGATTTGACACCGCAGCGGCGGCGGCCGATGCCCATGGCTGGAACCGCAACACCTACGCCTCCAATGAGAACGGCAATGCGCCCTTCTCCTATCGTAGGGCCAAGGACTACGCCCTGGCCTTCGGTGTTCGTTCAGAATGGCTCTACGACGCCTCGGGCCCGATGCGGCCAATCCACCAAGGCATGGTCCGCGTGATCGGCCGGGTGGGTGCCAATCCTGAGGGTCTGGTCCTCTATGCCACCGGCCAGGAGGCGCAGGATCTCGCCCCCATACCACCTGGCGGTACTGACAACGCCGTAGCCCTCAAGGTTACCGGCCATTCCATGCGCGGCCTGGCTGATGACGGTGCCTTGATCTATTTCGAAGACCAGCGCACCCCGCCCTCGCCCGACATGTTGGGCCAGATCGTGGTGGTTGAAACCGATACCGAAGAAGTGCTGGTCAAGCGCCTCTTGCGCGGCAGCGAGCCGGGTCGATTTGATCTCGAAAGCATTGCGGGTCCAACCCGCCATGATGCCCGCTTGCGGTGGGCCGCCCACATCACGGCCATCGTTCCGCCCTTCCAGGCGCGCCGAATTCTGATTAGCGGCGGTTGAATAAGCCCTCTTGCCGCACCTTAAGGGAAAGGGCCTAAGCATCGCGCAGGAGAACCAGCATGACCGCAGATCCAGGCACCCCAAACCTCGGCGACGTCCGGGCCGCTCACCGCCTGGACGAGACCGCCCTGGACCAATGGCTCAGCGCCAACATTGAGGGCTATGCTGGCCCACTCAACGTGCGCCAGTTTCAGGGCGGGGCATCCAACCCCACCTATCTGCTCACGGCCGGCGATAGCCGCTATGTCCTGCGCAAAAAGCCGCCTGGTCAGCTCTTGCCCAGTGCCCACCAGGTCGACCGCGAGTACCGCGTCATGAAGGCGCTGGGCGATGTCGGCTTCCCGGTGCCCAAGATGCGCGCGCTCTGCGAAGACCCCGCCGTCATCGGCACCAGCTTCTACGTCATGGATTTCCTGGAAGGCCGCATCTTCCGCGATGCCCGCCTGCCCGGCCTCACGCCCTCGGAACGCACGGCGATCTATGACGAACTAAACGTCACCTTGGCCCGCCTGCACAGCATCGACCCCGCCGCCATCGGCCTGGCCGACTATGGCCGCCCCGGCAACTATTTCTCGCGCCAAGTCGACCGCTTCTCCAAACAATACCGCGGGGCCGAGACCACCCTGATGCCGGCGATGGAGGAGCTGATCGAGCGCCTACCCGCGTTGGTCCCTACGGACGAAACCGTGACCATCGCCCACGGCGACTACCGCTTGGAAAACGTCATGTTCCACGCCACGCAGCCCAAGATCATTGCCGTCCTGGATTGGGAGCTTTCGACCCTCGGCCACCCTCTGGCCGACATCGCCTATAACTGCATACTCTGGCACTCCCGCTCCGAAAGCTGGGGCACCTTTGACGGCATCGATCTAGCGACATCCGGAATCCCCACAGAGCAAGAATATGTCGCCGCCTACTGCGCCCGCACCGGTCGCGACGGCATCCCCAATTTCAATTTCTGCCTGGCTTTCTCAATGTTCCGCCTCGCCTCGATCTCTCAAGGCGTCTTCAAGCGCAACCTCGATGGCATCGGCAATTCCGACGCCAGCGGCGACAACTCCGGGGCTCAAATCCTGGCAGAGTCAGCGCTTGCCGTGTTGAACCGCTAATAGGCAGCCAGCGGTGTCACAACCGAGGTGTTGTAGTTGACCGGGATCGATGGGAAGAGCGGCAGAACAATCGAACGCTCATAGTGCCCGGTCAGAGTGGCCGTCTTACCCGTCGCGTCGTCAACCACCGCCAACGTCACGATCACGTCGGGATCGGCACCGGAGAGCTTTGCGCGAACCCGGGTTTGCAGCGTCGATTGGCTAAGTGTTGGGTCTAAGCGAAGCTGGCGCGACACCGTCGTCAGGGCATAGCGCAGGCTGCT
>JANPNB010000529.1:0-1596 GCA_031427275.1 Alphaproteobacteria bacterium
GCCTCGCGCCGCGCCTGATCACGCCGGATCAGATCGCGCAGATAGTCGCTGACATTGCTGTAACGCCCGTCGCGGGTCTGCGCCTCGGCATAGGCTTTCATCTGGTCGGGGAGGGAGATGTTCATGGTTGCCATGCGTCCAGAATGCCGCCTATGGCAAAGTTTGTCAACAACCCGCCCCTTCCCATCCCCGCCATTTTCCTGTATGCGCCCGCAATCTGCGACGTGAGGCCATGCCCCCGGCCACATGCGATAGGATTTGGGGGGCGGCGGCAATGGGGTCGCCATGAAAACGAGGGACACGGCAGGGGCCGTGGATGCTCTCTTATAGGGAACGATCAATGTTCAATGTTACTCGGAAATCCGTTCAGTGGGGCACTGAAACGCTTACGCTGGAATCGGGCAAGGTTGCCCGTCAGGCCGACGGTTCGGTTATCGCCACGGTTGGCGAAACCTCTGTCATGGCCAACGTCACTTATGCACGCGCCGCCAAGCCGGGGCAGGACTTTTTCCCGCTGACCGTGCATTATCAGGAAAAATACTATGCCGCAGGGAAAATCCCCGGTGGCTTCTTCAAGCGTGAAGCCCGCCCGTCCGAGAAAGAGACGCTGACCTCGCGCCTGATCGACCGTCCGTGCCGTCCGCTGTTCGTTGAAGGCTTCAAGAACGAAGTTCTGGTCATGGCCACTGTCCTTAGCCACGACCTTGTGAATGATCCCGACATCGTCGCCATGATCGCCGTTTCCGCCGCGCTGACCATTTCCGGCGTGCCGTTCATGGGCCCGATCGGCGCTGCGCGCGTCGGCTTCTCGAACGGGGCTTACGTTCTGAACCCATCGGTTGACGACATGCAGGGCCTGCGCAACAATCCCGATCAGCGCCTTGACCTTGTCATTGCCGGCACCAAAGACGCCGTGATGATGGTGGAATCGGAAGCGTATGAGCTGACCGAGGATGAAATGCTGGGCGCGGTCAAATTCGGCCATGCCGCTATGCAGCCGGTCATCGACCTGATCATCGACTTTGCCGAACTGTGCGCCAAAGAGCCGATGGATTTTACCCCGCCGGACTATTCCGCCCTCTATGCCCGCGTGAAAACCGCTGGCGAAGTCCAGATGCGTGCCGCTTTCGCCCTGCGCGACAAGCAGGAACGCACCACCGCGATCAACGCCGCCTCGGCTGCAATCAAAGCGACCCTGTCTGCGGAAGACCTTGCCGACATCAACCTCGGCTCGGCGATCAAAAAGCTGGAAAGCTCGATCCTGCGCGGCGATATCATCAACGGTGGCGCGCGGATTGACGGGCGTGACAACAAGACCGTCCGCCCGATTTCCGCCGAAACCGGCATCCTGCCGCGCACCCATGGTTCCGCCCTGTTCACCCGTGGCGAAACCCAAGGGCTGGTCGTGACCACCTTGGGCACCGGCGAGGATGAACAGATCATCGACGCGCTGAACGGCAACAGCCGGTCGAACTTCCTGCTGCACTACAACTTCCCGCCCTATTCGGTTGGCGAAGTTGGCCGCGTGGGGTCGCCCGGTCGCCGCGAAATCGGTCATGGCAAGCTGGCATGGCGCGCGCTGCAAGCCGTGCTGCC
>JANPNB010000530.1:0-4538 GCA_031427275.1 Alphaproteobacteria bacterium
CCAAACTCAACATAAAGATCGACCTGTTCCGACGGCGAGACCAGATTGAACAACAGGATCTGGAAGCAGTGCGCCGCCCAATCCTCGACGATCTTGTGCTCGGTCTCGCTGAGCTTAGGGATGGTGCGGTCAGCCCAGATCTTGCCGAACTTATGGTGGAAGGCCTCGTCGGTCATCACCAACTGCATCAGCTGGCGACCCAGCGGATCATTAAGCTTTTGATAGAAGGTGGCGAAGGCCCCCATGGCCAGGCCCTCAACCAGCATCTGCATGCCGATGATCTTTTTATAGACCTCAGGCGAGCCGATGATGTCGACCAACAGGCTCTGCAGCACCTTGGAGGCGGCAACCGGGCGACCCCAGCGGGCCTTGATGTATTTGGCAAAGGCGGTGACGTGGCGGGCTTCTTCGCGGGTCTGGTTGGCGGCGTATTCCTGCGCGCCCTGGTCTAACAGCACGTGGCAAAGGCTGGCCGATAGGTTCAGCGCGCCCTGTTCGCCGTGCAGGATGGACGAGAAGGAATAGAGCAGGCTCTTGTTCAGGAACTGCGCGCGCAAAGCCGGGGTGTTGAGCTTTTCCTTCACATAGTCGGTCTGTAGCGCCGCGCTCAGCTCTTCGCCGACCAGGGGGTCATTCTCCATGTCCCAGGGCGTGTCGAAGTCGATATATTTCTTGTCCAGCGGATCCCAGAAGTGGTCGTGGGTGGCCGAGATGATCTTATCGAATGCCGTGGAGCGGGCATTGTAACGGTCCAGGTCCAGCATGGATTCGAAGTCGTCGGGCGCGACGGCGTCATAGATCATATCTTTGGTGATGTTGCCGTCGGCGGCCATAGAAAATCTCCGAGCATCTGAGCAGCGTGAAGATCACCACCCTAGGCCGGGCTTGTCAATAAAAGATGACGTAGGTGTCAGGTTTGTAATGGTCAGGCACGACGTCCAACGCCTCGAGAAATGAACCGAGGCGTTGGAGCTATATTAGGCCGAGGTGGCTAGCAGCCGGGAATGGGCGATTGAACGGGCGAGACAGAGCGGCTGCTAACGTTGCAGTGACCCTGGTTCTTCAGCCTCAATCGCCTCGATGTCGGCATCGCTCAGCCCGAAATGGTGGCCGATTTCGTGGACCAGGACGTGGGTGATGAGGTCCAGCAGGCCGATGTCGCCGCGGTCGGCCCATTCGTCGAGGATGGGACGGCGATAGAGAAAGATGCGGGCGGGCTCTGGGTTGGGATCAAAGACCGAGCGGTGGGCGAGGTCGGTGCCTTGGTAGAGGCCGGTGAGTTCGAACGGGTCTTCGATATTCAGAGTGTCGAGCACGCCCTGGTCTGGGAAGTCATCCACGCGGAAGAGAACATCGCCGGTCAGTTGCCGCACCACCGGTGGGAGGGCCGCGAACGCGATCTCGGCCAGAGCGGCGAGATCGTCCAGGCTTGGGGCGATTTGGGGAGCGATTTGGTGGGCAGTTTCACTCATCCGGCACGATGATGTTGGGGTTTTCAGGCAGCCGCACTTCGAACAGGCCGATATCGAGGGGTTGTTGCGGCTTGACCGGCAACAACGGCTGGCGCGTCAGGGCGCGCAGGGACTTGGGGTCCACAGGCTCGCGCGCGCCACGCCGGGCCTTGCGGGCCTGGGTGTGCGCCGGGGTGTCGGGGATATCAGGGGCAGCAGAGACCGGACGCCAGAACGACACCTGCAACCGCCAGACCGTATTGGGTGGCGTGGGCGGCGGGGTCGGCCAGCGGCGACCCTCTTTCAGGCTAGGCTGAACCGGCTTGGCCGGCGCACCCTGGCCCATGACCTGGACCAACTGGCAGAACCGGTCCTCCGGTGCCACGGCGGCGCGGTGTCCAGGACGATCGTCGTCCAGACGCCCG
Organism: Alphaproteobacteria bacterium; assembly: GCA_031427275.1. Lineage (GTDB taxonomy): Bacteria > Pseudomonadota > Alphaproteobacteria > Caulobacterales > Caulobacteraceae > Phenylobacterium. Next base: position 1,877 of record JANPNB010000530.1, read on the forward strand.
GCATGGTGGTTGAGCGCCGCCTCAAAGCTGGCAAAGGCCGGATCGAGCGGGGCCGTGACAAAGGCCACGGCTTCTCCCGCCAGGCTCTCGGCTAGCTTCTGGCGGGCCGCACGGGGGGACGCGCCAGCCAAGGCGGCTTCCGGACTGGCGGCTATGGGGTAGAGGATCGCGCTCATCGGCGCCATCATCGCCGAAAATCGCGGAGCAGCCTATGTTTGACATGATGATTCGGCAGGCATGGGCAACAACGTCGGTTGCGGCGCAATGAGCGAGATGGATCTGATCCTGGCGGCGGCGGCCGGATCGGTGATCCTGGCCCTATGCGCGACGCTCTGGGCATTGCATCAGCGCAGACTGGCCCAGGACCGGATCGAAGAGTTACGGGCCCAGGTGGCGGGTCTGAAAGTGCGCGCCGAGACGAGCCAAGCCTCAGCCGAGGCCTTTGATTCCGCCCTGCTGGCGGTGGAAGACGGGCGAGCCCTGCTGGCCTCTGGCGAGGAGAGCCTGACCATCTGTGGTGCGGCGCTAGGCCTGTTTGAACCCGACCCCCAGGCGGTGATTGCCGCCTTGATGCGGGCTGATCCTGACCATGCGCGGCGGTTGCGTGCGCTGTTTGAGCGGGGCGAGACTTGCGCCTTTGAAGTGCGCGGACCCGGCGGTGTGGTGGCGGTCGAGGGTCGGGCAGCCGGGGCCTTGGCTTGGCTGAGGCTGTCTTCGGTGATCGGCGAGGATACAGGCCTGCCCACAGCACCGCGCTTTGCGGCCTTGCTGGATGCGCGAACCGGTCCGGCCTGGATCGCCGCAGCCGACGGGGACGCAGTCTGGGTCAATGCGGCGTGGCTAAGCGCCGTGGGCGCTGCGAGCCTGGATGAAGCCAGCCTAAGAGGGGCGACCCTCGACAAAGGGGCCGATACCTTGGCCAGCGAGGCCGCCAATCTGGGTCAGACGCGCGAGGCTCTGCGGTGGGTGGCACTAGGCGGGCGCCGCCGGGCCTTGCGCGTCACCGCTCAGCCGTTGGACGGCGGCGGGGTCGGGGTCTGGACCGATGACGTTACCGAGACGGAAGACCTGCGCGAGGCGTTGAAGCGCAATATCGAGGCGCATGACGAGACGTTGAACCACATTGCCGATGCGGTGGCGGTATTCTCCCAGACCAAGCGGCTAAGTTTCCACAACACCGCCTTTACCCAGATGTGGGGGCTGGAACCGGCCTGGCTGGCCGAGCGACCGACCCACGGCGAGGTGTTGGACCGGCTGCGTCAACGCCGCCGCCTGCCTGAGACCGCTGACTATGCCAAATGGAAAGCTGGCGAGCTGGACCGCTACGAAAAGCTGGAAGCGGTGCCAGACGATCTATGGAGTCTGCCAGACGGGCGGACCCTGCGGGTGGTGCGTCAATCCCACCCCCTGGGCGGGATTGTGCTGCTGTTCTCCGACATGACCGGGGAGCTGAAGCTGAAGTCGCAGTATAATGCCCTGATCCAGGTGCAACAGGCGACCCTGGATAAGCTGAACGATGCGGTCGCCGTGTTCGGTTCCGATGGACGGCTAAGGCTACACAACGAGGCCTTTGAACGGTTCTGGAATATCAGCGATCAGCAGCTGAGCCTCGCCCACGATTTCGAGGGCGTGGTCGAGCTGTGCATTCCCCGCCTGCATGACCGGGACTTTTGGCGCGAACTGAAGGGTCGGGTGGCCGACACAGACCCTCAGGCGCGCGCGCCGATGTCGGGTGAGGCCAGAACCTCTGATAGCCGCATCGTGGTTTATCAATCACGGCCCCTGCCCGATGGCGCGACCCTGATTGCCTTTGCCGACGTAACCGATGCACGCAAGCTGGAGAGCGCGCTGGCCGATCGCTCGGCGGCCCTGGCCGAGGCTGAACGGCTGAAGCGCGATTTTGTGGCCAATGTGTCCTATGAATTGCGCACCCCGCTGACCACGATCATCGGCTATTCGGAGCTGTTGGAGCATTCCGGCGACCTCTCTGATCGGAGCAAGGGACATGCGGGTTCGGTACGTCAGGCCGCGACCCAGTTGGCGCGGTCCATCGATGACGTGCTGGATATGGCCCAGATTGATGCCGACGAAATGGCCCTGGATCTCGACGACGTCGATGTAGCTGAGTTGTTGACCACCGCGGCCAACCGCTGGGAACGCCAAGCCCTGGCGGCGGGCCTGACCCTTCGTGTTGACCACACAGACGCGGTGGGGTTGATCCGTGGCGACAGTCGGCGGCTGGCGCAAATTCTCGACCATCTGACGGAGAACGCGCTGCGCCAGACCTCGGCCGGCGGCAGCATGACCTTGAGTGCCCAGCGGGAATCGGGAGAGGTAAAGCTGCGGGTGGCAGACACCGGTCGCGGCGTCCCATTCCATATGCAGGCCCACATCTTCGACCGGTTCACCGGGCGTGAGCGGGGCGGTCCAGGCCTCGGCTTGGCCTTGGTTAAGGCGCTGGTAGAACTACATGGCGGCTGGGTGGAACTGGAAAGCGAGCCCGGAGCCGGAGCGACTTTCACCTGCCACCTGCCGGAGAGCGCGCAAGGCGCGGCAGCCCACCCGGAGTTGGGGTTTTAGGGGTATATCCTCCCTCCCCTTCATGGGGAGGGAAAGCGGCGAAGCCGCAGGGTGGGGAGGTCTGGCGGCTTCCCTCACCTCA
>JANPNB010000531.1:0-2508 GCA_031427275.1 Alphaproteobacteria bacterium
CGCCTCATCCATCATGATCACGAAGTTGCGCTCAATCGCGGCGTTGAAATTTCCCACGATGTGCTCGACATCAGATACCTGCAAGGTTGTCTGACTCCAGATCGCGCCGATCAATTCGAAAAAAGATCCCTTTCCGATTCCTTCTCCGCCCAGGAGAATGACTATGATTCCTGGCTTCTCTTCAGGCCTTTGCAGCATGTGAGCTAGGAAATGGCGCAGGTAGGTGAAGGAGTTTTCATCGCCGGCGCAGATCACGTCCCGAAGAAACTCTCGGATCACCGACCAGTCACCTGGTTTTGGCTCAACCTTCGAGCCTACCCAGTAATTGAGTGTTGATGGCGGCGTGAGGCAAGGGCTGAACGCGATCTCTGTGTACTCGACGGTGCCGGGGCTGACGAAGAAATCTTCGCAGACGCTCTTCGTGTTGGACGCGAACGGCAATGTCTCCAGGCATCGTTTCATCAGCAGCGTCGCATCATTTTTGCGGTACATTGATACGTCACCGCGTCTCGTCCCGGCCAAGATGTCCGCAATTTCTCTGCGGTCGCCGACACGGAGTTCACCGGCCAACCTGAGCAAGCAAAATGCTTCCTGGAGGGCCGCAAGCGGGGTGCTGGTCGAGCTGATCGGCACAACATTACTCATGCCAGCCTCCCTCGCGAGCGTGGTGGAATATCGTGCCAATTGAGGGACTGCGTATCGCATCGTGGCTGGAGGCGACGACGCTGAAGCTGTGGGCATCAAATCGATGTGCGGCAGTAAGACACCACTGTCTTGCGAGTTCAAGACCGTCGGGCCAGCCCAGGCTGAGGATCGCCCAAACCACACTGCGGTATCGGTCATAGCTGCAGTCAGCCGAGATGTGTTCGAGCATCGCGGCCAGATTCGCGCGCTTGCGAGGTGTATCTTCGATGGTGTTGCATACCTGCATGATTGCCTGCCTACAGAGCAAGTCGAGAGGTCGGGTCTGGACCTGTAGCTTCCACACAGAGAGCAGGGCCTCGGGCATCGTCGGCAAGTTCCTCCAGCTCCCGCTCCCACCCCATCGGTACTGCTGGCCGGTGTCAGGATGGATCGAAGGTGGCAGCACATCCTGGACCGTCAGGCCGGTCGCAGAGGCGCATCGAAATTCCAAAATCATCTCGCCGCTCAAGCAATCTGCAATTTGCTTGGTCGGCATGGGGTCGACACCGACGGGAAGGCTATAAAGAAGTTTGGCTCGCCCCGGTCGACCCGAGACAATCTGCACGGCATCCGGTGCGGCGAGTAACGCCTCAAGGTTCTGGCCGCGCTCCTGCAGCCAGTCCGTTGCCTTGGAGATGTCGTCAATGTCGAGCGCCGCGGTTGGTGCAGGGGTGCAGTAGGCGTGGGCAAGGCCGACGTTAGCCGTAAGGAGGTGGGCCTGCTCCGGATCGAAGATCACGTTTTCGCGGAGGTTCCAACCCGAGGTTGACCGGCCCTTCGTACCACGGGAGATCGGGATCAAGCCGAAACCGCATTCAAGGTATTTTGAGACCTCGCTCATGGCCTCACTGCCTTGATTGCAGCAAAGTCCTCTAGGTCCGTGATCGAGTAGCGAACTGCCGTCCCGAACTTCCTGTATGCGGGGCCCTTTACGGCCCATCGCCAACGACTCAGGGTGGCGGGAGCCAGACCGAGATAGTCTGCAGCTTTGGCCTCTGTAACGAATTGGGGACTGGTCATGCTTGATCTCCTAGTAGCAATGGTGATCGTGATGAGTCCTAAGTGGGCTAGCGTCTGCCTCAATTGCTTGAACCGCCGGCAACCACTCTCGCAACCAACGATATGACTACGTAGGCTCGCAAGACCCGGAGTCCGTTTTGGGGTTATGTCCGATTTCGTGCAGCCACAGCGTGGCGCGCCCTTGGGCGAGATAGCTCGGAGCGAGATCGGGTTGGCTTGGCCGATCGGGAAGATGGTCCACATCTTCGCGAACTCATGAGCGGCATCGACAACTGTTGCTGGACTTGGGCGAGCTTGGTGCTCAGTAGGTAGTGAGGTCGTGATCGTATTCCTAGCAGTGAGAGGTTCGGTGGCGGATTCCTCGCTCGATGCGCATCGAGCGTGAAGTGGCCGAGAGACTGGATCCGCCTCGTCGACCATGCCGAATCCCATATGCTCGTGCTGCGAACAGGTCGCGTCATCTCACTGACTTTACTCAGTAGAGTGCGAACGAATGAATCAATGAATAAGAGAACATTACTGAGTAATGTTCATGTCTCGACTTGACGGGTGGCGATAATCGGCTTTCGCGCGCATGCGCTCCGCGCGTTACTATGATGCAGCAACGATAGTATTGGGGCTGGCCGCGACATTCGCCTGCTGCAGGCGCAAGAACCTTCGACCGCTACAGGATTTACCACGGCGGTTCAGAGCTGTTTTCAGGCTCATAAAATAGCGGCGGAGTCAGCGAGCTACGAAGCGATCCCTCAAGATCATTCGTATAGCTTCGGGCCGCGATGGCTTCGGATCGGGCTGACCAGCGAT
>JANPNB010000532.1:0-14774 GCA_031427275.1 Alphaproteobacteria bacterium
GGCGCTATCCGATTGTGAACGGTTTCCGTGATGTCGTGACCAAGACTTAGAGCTCAGCTAAAGGCGCGCAACGTCGATGGACACGGGCGTGGCATTTGCCAAAACTCTCAACGCCGGGACAACTTGCTCGATCTGTTCAACCGATACCCAGCTCTGCATGAACTCAGGCGGGGTCAGATTGTTGTCCACCGTGTGCTGAAAGAGCGCAAACAGCGGGTTCCAGAAGCCGCCAGGATTATAGAACACCACCGGCTTGGCATGCAGATCAAGCCTGCGCCACGAGAGCAGTTCCACCACCTCTTCCAGGGTGCCGATCCCGCCCGGCAGGATGGCAAAGCCATCGGCACGTTCGAACATGATCAATTTGCGCTCGTGCATGGACTCCACGACGATGGTTTCCACGACATCCAGGCGACGCTCACGCACCTTCAGGAAGTTGGGGATGACGCCGAGCACCTTGCCACCCGCGTTGTGCGCTGCCAGGGCGCAGGCTCCCATCAGACCGACACCGCCCCCGCCATAGACCAGAGCCAGTTTTTCGCGGGCCAGGTCGCGACCCAGCTGGGCCGCCGCCGTCAACAAAGCCGGATCGGCAGTGTTGGACGCGCCGCAAAAGACGCATATGGCGTTGAGGTCTTGCCCCATAGGGCTGGCTCCCGGAGTATCAGACGAACAGGCTCGCGCATTGATTAGTCAGGATTCGGGTTAAGGAGTATCAAGTAAGCCGTGCACCGCCCCCCGATTATTTCCCTTCTATCCGTCCTCTGCGCAGCCTTGCTGCTCGGGGCTTGTAACGACCGGCCAGATCAGGCCACGGCCATTACACCCAGCACAGTCGCAGACCTTGGCTATGTGACGCCGCCGTCGGTCACCGGGGTGAAACGCGACGGTCCTAAGGTGAGCGTCGAGGGGCGAGCATCCCCCTTGGCAAGGGTCCGGTTGGCCAATCCCGGCGGGGAAGCGACAGAAACTGGCGCGGACAAAGCCGGGCAATGGCGCATGTCCGTGGCCCAGGCGGACAGCGCGGCGATCTATGGCCTTTCCCAACGGGGCGGTGGACGTACACTCCAAGCTGAGGGCTACGTGTTGATTACCCAAGAAGGCCAAGCTGTCCTGCTACGAGCTGGAGTCGGGGCGTTGATGATCGGAGATCTGACTGGTGTTGGCGTGAGCGCTATTGATGTTGATCGCGATGGTGGCGCGGTGGTGTCGGGTCGCGCAACCGCCGGCGGCTTTGTTAGCGCACGCATTGACGGACGCCCGGTTGGCGAGGGCAAGGGCGACGCAAATGGACGCTTCTCCCTGTCCCTTACCGGGCCGCTGGCCCCAGGTCGGCACACACTGAAGGTATTCGGCGATGGGTTGAACCAAGTTTTGAGCATTGATGCCACGCCGGCGGCACCCCTGCGCGAAGGGCCGTTCCGCGCCAAGCCGGATCGGGCTGGGCTGAGGGTGGACTGGATGACGCCAGGCGGCGGGGTGCAGACGACGCTCATACTGACGCAAGCGCCTGGAGCCGCTGCGCCATGAGCTTTCATCATCCCGGCGTTGCGCGCCACTTTGGGGCCAGCGACGTCGCCGCACCCAATGCCGTGGTCTTCGACTTCTGGCGCTCAATGGCAGAATTGGTGGCGCTGGTTATGCGCTGTGGCGCGGCGGGGTTGGCATGGCGGGTGCCTGCTGCGCTGGCTCTGGTGTTTGTCGGTAAGCTGGCCGGGGTCTGGGGTCCGGTCATGCTGGGCGACGCTATCAACACCTTGGCTCCGATTGCCAAGACGGGGCTCCAGATGGGCGCTGATTTCATTGTCCTGGCCCTAAGCTTTGCGGGCCTGCGACTGATCTCGGCCTGCGCACCGTTTGCGCGGGAGGCGATCTTTACACCGGTGTCGCAGGCGACCATGGCCAAGTCTGCGACCGAGGCATTTGGCCATACCCTGGCTTTGTCGCTCGACTTTCATCAGAGCAAGCAGACCGGCACCCTGGCCCGGATCATCGAACGTGGTTCGCGGTCCACGGACTTCCTGATCCGCAGCGTGGTGTTCAGCCTGGGTCCGACCGCCTTGGAACTGGTCCTGGCCATGGGGGTGATGGCGGCGCGGCTGGACTGGCGATTTGCTGCCATGGCCCTGGGCACGATCGTTATCTACACGATCCTGACCTTCAGGATCACCGATTGGCGGCTTAGCCACCGAAGGGCCTTGAACGAGGCTGATAGCCGGGCGGTCGGCCTGTCGGTTGACGCCATGATCAACTACGAAACGATCAAGACGTTTGGTGCCGAGACCCGCACGGTCGAGCGATATGACCAAGCTATGGGCAGCTATGTGAAGGCGTCGGTCCAAGCCAATACCTCGCTCTCACTGCTGAATGCTGTTCAATCGGTAATCTTGAATATTGGTCTGGCCGGGATGACCGTCTTGGCCGGGATGGAGGTTATGGCGGGCCGGATGCGGATCGGCGACGTGACGACCGCGATCCTGTTGCTGACCAGCCTCTATGTTCCGCTGAACATGCTGGGGTTCAATTACCGGGAAATTCGTCAGGCCTTTATCGATATGGAACAGATGGTGTCCCTGACCGGGGTGCCGCCCGAGATCACCGACGCGCCAGACGCCATCGCTCTGCCGCCTTCGACCGGGCGGGGCGCGCGCATTGCCTTCGAGGGGGTTGGTTTTCAGCATGATGCGCGCTCAACGGGTCTGAGAGATGTCAGCTTTGAGGTGCCGCCTGGCACTACGACGGCCATCGTCGGGCCGTCAGGTGCTGGCAAGACTACGGCGGTTCGGCTGGCCCTTAGGTTGTTGGATCCAAAAGCTGGCCGAGTGACGCTCGACGGGGTTGACCTGCGGCAGGCCAGACAAGCCCAACTTCGTCGCGCGATCGCCCTGGTGCCGCAGGATGTGGCCCTGTTCAATGATAGCCTCTACGCCAATCTCAGTTTTGCCCGGCCAGAGGCTTCGCCTGAAGAGGTGAGGGGGGCCGCAGAGTCAGCCGAATTGGCCGAGTTCATAGATAGCCTGCCAAACGGTATGTCGACCCTGGTGGGCGAGCGCGGTCTTAAGTTGTCGGGCGGCGAACGCCAGCGCGTCGGGATCGCCCGCGCCCTATTGGCCGATCCTCGGGTTCTGATCCTGGATGAGGCGACCAGCGCCCTAGACGGCCCCACTGAGGAGGCCATTCAGGCGACCTTGCGCAAGGTGCGGGCTGGGCGCACGACCCTTGTGATTGCGCACCGACTCTCAACCATCGTCGACGCCGACGAGATCGTCGTGCTGCGGCGGGGCAGGGTGGTCGAGCGCGGCACCCACGCGGTCCTGTTGGAGAAAGGCGCGGAGTACGCAGCGCTCTGGCGGCGGCAGACCCGGGAGGGGTAGTTCCCGAGGTTCTACTCCGCCGCCTTCGGAACATCATCGTTTCCGTGCGCCAGAACCGGCGGTTTGCGGTCGTCTTTGCGTCGCATGCCGACCAAGTTCCTAAGCCACTCAAAGACCCCGTGGAACCGGATGGCCAAAACCTTCGGCGCGGCTAGCAAGACGGGCGTCACCAAGAGCGTCAGCAGGGTCGCGAAGGATAGACCCCAGACCACCGCACCCGACAGCTGGACCCACCACTCTGAGCCCGGCGCACGATACTCCATAATCGCCTTGCCGAAGTCGGGGTGGATTTGGAACATCAGCGGCAAAAGGCCCGCCACCGTGACCAGGGTGGTCAGCATGACCGGGCGGAAGCGCTGGGCCGCCGCACGCACGGCGGCCTCATCGGCCTCAAACCCTTGCCGCCGCAATTGATAGAAAGTATCGACCAGCACGATGTTGTGGCCAACGACAACCCCGGCCAGGGCAACCACGCCAGTTCCCAGCATGATCACCGACACATAATCGAAGGTGTGCATGAAGTTAATCTGCACCCCCAACAGCACGCCGACCGTCGACAGGACCACGGCCGAGAGCGTCACGAAGACCCCGTAGAAACTGTTGAACTGCCACAACAGGATAATCATCATCATGAACAGCGACGCCGAGATCGCGGTGATGAAGAATACAGCGGCTTGGCGTCCCTCTTCGTCGGCACCGGTGAATTTCCAGCGCACGGAGGGGTCGATATTGGCCTTTTCGAGCCAGGGTTTGAGCTCTGCGATCTTTTGATTGGCGGCAATGCCTTGCAGGGTATTGGCTTGAATACTGATCAGCCGTTGACTGTCGCGGCGCTGAATGGAGGTGACCTGTTGCGCAGGCACCCGCTTAACGAAGTAGCTGGCCGGGACAGGTCCATTTGGTGTGGTGATCTTTAGGGTTTCGAAGGCTGCGGCATTGCGGCCTTCAGGCGTGAACCTGACCCGAATATCCAGCTCTTCCTCCGCATCGTCGGGGCGGAACCGGCCGACCAAAACACCGGTGGTCGTGTACTGGATGGCTTGGCCGACGGACAGAACATCGACGCCGTAGCGGCCGGCTGCCTCACGGTCGACAGACAGGTTCCATTCGATGCCCGGTGACGTGCGATTGTCTTCGAGCTCGATCAGGTCTGTATCGGCGGCAAGTTTGGTCTTGATGAGATTGGCAGCCTTGGTGAGGGCCGGGATGTTGTTGCTGCGCAGCTCGACTTGGACAGCCTTGCCCACAGGTGGACCACCCTGGGGTTCGCGAACCTCGACCTGCATGCCCGAGAGGTCCTTTAGCCGGGCCCGGATGTCGTTGGCGATATCCTTACCGCGAAGGCCCAGTGCCGTTCGCTCCTCGTACTTCATGAACTCGACTTGGATCCGACCAACCGTATCGTTAGGGATCGGGTTCTGACCGCCACCGCCGCCGTTGGTTGAGCCGACGACGACATAGGTCGACTGCACGCCCTTGGCACCTTCCAGGCGCTTCTCGGCCTGTCGAACGATGACGTCCAGAGCGGATGGCGACATGTTGCCCCGCGCCTTGATATATACCGAGACGAATTCCGGATCCTGATCCAGGAAGAATTCGGTGCGGTGTTTGGTCGCCCCAAACCACATGAATATGCCGACAATCACCACCAAGGTGCCAGCGAGCACCCGGATGGGATGCTGGCCCAGATAGCTGATGGTCCGGGCGTACCAGCCCATGAAGCCCTTCATTTCGCGGGGATCGCCATGCTCGGACTTTTCGATCTCGGCCAGGTGCTCAGCATCGACGGCGGCTTTACGAGCGAAGATGGAGCCAAGGGCAGGCGTGAAGATCAAGGCGACGAAGATCGACGAACCCAGCACAAAGAACAGCGTCAAGGGCAGGAAGCTCATGAACTTGCCGGCGATCGAATTCCAAAACAGGAAGGGCAGGAAGGCGCAGAGTGTCGTCAGGGTGCCGTTCAGCACAGGCCAGAACATGCGCTTGGCCGCTGCCGCGAAGGCGTCCTCCTTTGACATGCCCTCAGCCATTTTTCGGTCGGCATATTCGACCACGACGATACCGCCATCGACCAGGATGCCGACCGCCAGAACCATGCCGAACATCACCATCTGATTGAGCGTGATGTGCAGGGCATTGAGCATCAGGAAGGCCAAGGCGAAGCAGGTCGGGATTGCCAGGCCAACCATCAGACCCTGCCGGATCCCAAGACTGGCGACGATGATGATCATCACCAAGATGGTGGCTGAGACGAGACCGCCTTCGAGCACCAAGAGCGTCCTGGCGATGAAGTCAGACTCATCGAACGTAAACGAAGCCTGCACCGTTGGCGGCCAACCCTTTTGCTCCTTGGCGACTGTCTCGCGAACCAGTTTCACCGTTTCCAGAATATTGGCGCCCGAGCGCTTGGATACCTCCAGCGAGTAGGCAGGCTGGCCGTTGAAGCGGGCAATAAAATCGGCATCTTTGAAGGTGCGGCGCACCTCACCGATGTCGCCGACCGTCACCAGCTTGTCGCCGGATTTGCGGATAGGTAGCGACAGAATATCTTGCGGCTTCTCGACAACGCCCGGAACCTTGACGGCGAATCTCCCGCCGCCGGATTGAAGATCCCCGGCTGGGACCAGCTGGTTGTTGCGTCCGATCACCTGTGAAACTTCACTGGTGGTGATGTTGTAGGCTTCCATCCGCACTGGATCGATGGTGACCTCAAGGAACTCCTCGCGGCCGCCCGACAGATTGGCCTCTAGGACACCCGGCTGAGATTCCAGACGGTCCTTCAGATCACGCGCAATGCGGACAAGCTCGCGCTCTGGGGCAGCGCCAGACAGCACGACTCCCACAACAGGTTCGCCCGACAGATTGGCCTCTTGGATGATCGGCTCTTCGGCATCGGGCGGGAACTTGCCGCGAGCAAGGTCGACCTTGGCGCGCACATCTTCGAGGACCTTGTCCTTGTCGAAATCCGCCTCGAACTCCAGGCTGATCACAGCGACCCCTTGTCGGGCCACGGCGTTCATTTCCTTAAGGCCCTCAATACTTTGCAGGTTCGTCTCAAGGGGTTTGACAAGCAGGCGTTCGGCGTCTTCGGCGCTGACGCCAGGGTAAGGCACGACGACGGCAACGAAAGGAATAGTGATGTCCGGGTTAGATTCCCGTGGCATCGAATTGTAAGCCATCAGACCAAACAGGCTGGCGATCAGGGTCACACCCAAGACGACCTTACGTCGCTTAATGGCACCGTCGATCAACGATCCGATCATGGCCTAAGCCTCCTGCAGGGCACCCGAACGCCGTCGAGTGTCCCTGTTAAACGCAAATATGTGGGATCAGCGACCTGTGCCGATCCGAACCTTTTGACCTTCAGCCACATAAGACTGGCCAACGGTGATCACCTGAACAGGCCCGCGCATGCCCGAGACCCAGACGCCGCCTTCACCCTCCTCGATCACCGAAACCGGCGAGAAGGCTACGACTCCGTTGGTCAGAACGGTTCGCACGCCCTGACGACCGGCAGCATCCAAAACCAAGGTCGACACCGGCACCAGATGGGCAGGTCCCGCGCCTGAGGATACCTTCACAGTCGCCGATAAGCCCGATCGGATGAGACCTGGATTGGCGGCAGATATTTCCATGCGGTAGGTGCGGGTCTGCGGGTCGGCATCGCGGGCCAGGTAGCGCACTTGGCCCGACAGAGATCCGCCGGTCACCAACTGCGCCGTGGCCCCGGCACCGACGTGAAGCCGCGCCGTTTCGGTCTCTGGCAAGTCGCCGACGATCAGCAGGGGATTGAGCTCGAGCATGGTGCCGCAGGACTGGCCCGGCGCGAGATAGGTGCCGATTTCAGCCTCGCGTTTGTCGAAGACGCCACTGAAGGGCGCTCTGATATTGGTTTGCTCTAGCGCAATCTCGGCCTGTCTTAGGCTGGCTTGAGCCCCATCAAGCTGGGCCTGATCTTGAAGAACTTGGGTCTCGGAGCGATAACCTTGGCGTGCGAGTTCGACAGAAGCTTTTTGGGTCAATTCGCGCGATCGCAGCGCCGCGCGGGCTTGTGCCACGCCGGCTTCACGGGCGTCGACCTTCAGGCGGCACAGGACGGTCCCCTTGGCGACATAAGACCCCTCGGTCGCCGGGGCAGCTGAGACGATCCCGGCGGTTTCCGATCTTACGACGACCGAGCGTGCTGATTCTGTACGTCCGCGGACAGCCACGCTGTAGGGGTGCATCACTTCGCTGACCTGGGCGACCTGGACGCTGGGAAGGGCGCGGGCTGCCGACGCCTCGCTCTTGGGCTTGGCTGCCGGTTTCTTGACGGCGTTGAAGACCGTCCCGATCAGGAAGAACAGCCCCACCACCACCGCCACTACGATCGCGAACAGATGCGAAGTTTTCAAACGCATTTAGACGGTCCCAACCCTGAACAACGCGCGCCTGAATTCAAGGAATCAGACTCTGACCCATTCTCCCCGGAAAATAGGTTGTAGCGGTGTTTGATGCCACCGCCGTTGGAAAACAAATGAATTCGAAGATAGGTTTGGTGGCTTGCGCGAAACGGGTTTTGGGGCCACGGCCATTCTTAATTTCGCCAACTGGAGCAAGGCCGATGAAATACCTGCACACGATGGTCCGTGTAAAAGACCTCGACGCCTCGCTGGACTTCTATTGCAACATGCTCGGCTTGAAGGAAATTACGCGCAACGAGAGCCCCGCGGGTCGGTTCACGCTGATTTTTCTTTGTGCACCCGGCGATGAAGAATTGGCCAAAACCTCTCGCGCACCGACTGTTGAGCTGACCTACAATTGGGATACAGAAGACTACCAGGGCGGTCGCAATTTTGGTCACTTGGCCTATGCCGTGGATGACATCTACGCCCTGTGTGAACGCCTTCAAACGGGCGGCGTCGTCATCAACCGGCCGCCACGCGATGGTCACATGGCCTTCGTGCGGTCGCCCGATGGGGTGTCAGTGGAATTGTTGCAGGCCGGTGCCGCCAAGGCTCCAGCAGAACCCTGGACGTCCATGCCGAATGTCGGAGTTTGGTAGGGAGATTTAGCTGCCCCCGGCCATTGGATCCCACAGCACGTCTTCGATGTGTGCCGCCCCGGTGGCCAACATTGCCAAACGATCAAAGCCTAGCGCTGCGCCAGACGCCTGCGGCATGATCGCCAAGGCCGCGAGAAAGTCCTCATCGAGGGGATAGCGTTCGCCGTAGATGCGCGCCTTTTCATCCATCTCCAGCAATAGCCGCCGCCGCTGTTCAACGGGATCGGTAAGCTCGCCAAACGCGTTGGCCAGTTCAACGCCGCAGGCATAGAGCTCAAAGCGCTCGGCGACTCTTGGGTCCGTCGCCTTGGGGCGAGCCAAGGCTGCCTCAGGAATGGGGTACTCGCAGAGAAGGGTGGGGCGGCCCATGCCTAGGTGCGGCTCTACGCGCTCGACCAGGACGCGGCTGAACACATCGGCCCATGTGTCGTCGGCCGCGACCCGAATTCCAACGCCCCGCGCGGCCGCCGCCAGACCTGCCGAGTCCGTCGTTCCATCGCTGTCCACCGTGGCCAAGAGATCGATGCTGGCGTGACGGTCAAAGGCCTCGGCCAGGGTCAGATGCTCGAACTCTGCAAAGGGATCGCAGACATGGTCTCGAAAACTGAAATGTTTTGCACCCGTCGTCTGGGCGGCAAGCCGGACCAGGTCTGCGCAATCAGCCATCAACTGGTCGTAGCGGGCACCTGCGCGATACCATTCCAGCATCGTGAATTCCGGATGATGCAAGGCTCCGCGTTCGCGATTTCGCCAGACCTTGGCCAAGCTGAATATCTGAGTTTCACCGGCCGCCAGGAGTTTTTTGCAGGCGAACTCTGGTGAGGTGTGGAGATAGAGCGCGGAAGGTTCGCCCGATGCCGTAAGCGCCTGGGTGGCAAAGGCATGTAGATGCGCCTCATTGCCGGGCGACACTTGTAAGGCCGCAGTTTCGATCTCGGTAAAGCCCCGGTCTTCGAACCAATTGCGGGTGGCACGGGTGATCTGGTTGCGCGCCAATAGGCGTGGACGGCGGTCTTGGTGACGGTTGGGCTGCCACCAGGGCGAGGGCGATAAGGCGGTCAAACGGCAAACCTAGACTGCGCGGCAGACGCGCGTTGAGGCGAAGGGACTGGCGAGAAGCCTTGCGATGTTATAGGTCCGCGCCAAACCCGTCGTGCGGCGGACCCCTATAGGCCTAAGGACGTAAAACGTGAAGGTAGCTGCCAGCTCACTGCGAAGAGGTGCCGTCGTCGATATGGACGGCCGTCTATATGTGGTTCTCACCGCTGAGAATATCCATCCCGGCAAGGGCACGCCGGTCACGCAGTTGAACATGCGCCGGATTTCCGACGGGGTGAAAGTCTCGGAGCGTTGGCGCACGACAGAGCAGGTTGAGCGCGCTTTCGTGGACGATCGAAACTACACGTTTCTGTACCAGGACGGCGAAGGCTATCACTTCATGAATCCTGAAAATTATGATCAAGTGGTGGTGCCGCCTGAGGTGGTCGGCGATGCAGCCCCTTGGTTGCAGGATGCGATGATCGTGCAGATTTCGACCCATGATGAGGTGCCGATTGCGCTGGAATTGCCGCGCCTCGTGACCTGGGAAATCGCCGAGACCGAACCGGCGGTGAAGAACCAGACGGCGTCATCCTCCTATAAGCCTGCAATATTGACCAATGGCGTTCGCATCCTTGTGCCGCCCTATATTGCGGCCGGCACCCGTGTGGTGATCCTGACCGAGGACAATTCTTACCACGAACGCGCCAAGGACTAGGGCTGGGCGGCAAGGACCGTCATGGAACAGTTCGATGTCGTGATCGTCGGGGCCGGTGCGGCGGGCATGATGTGCGCCATCGAGGCCGGCAAGCGCGGGCGCCGGGTGCTGGTGATCGATCACGCTAAGGCGGCAGGCGAGAAGATACGGATATCAGGCGGCGGGCGGTGCAACTTCACCAATCTCCACACCGCGCCGGGGAACTTCATTTCGAACAATCCCAGTTTTGCGATTTCGGCCCTGCGCCGATATGGGCCGAAGGACTTTGTCGCTCTCGTAGATCGCTACGGGATTGCTTGGCATGAGAAGACGCTGGGGCCAGCTGTTTTGTGACGGCTCAGCTAGGCAGATTATCGACTTACTCCTGACCGAAATGCGCCTGGCGGCGGTTACGGTTCGACTGTCGACTACAATTGATAGCATCGAGAAGACCAGCCAGGGATTTCGCCTCTCCTCGAGCGGCGCGTCGATACTCTGCGACGCCCTGGTGATTGCTAGCGGCGGCAAATCGATCCCAAAAATGGGGGCGAGCGGTTTTGGCTATGATGTGGCGCGCCAATTCGATGTGCCTGTGGCTCCCACCCGGCCCGCCCTCGTGCCCCTTACCTTTGAGATCGGGCTCTTGGAACGCTTGAAGCTGCTCGCCGGTGTCGCCACAGATGCGATTGCCAAGGTCGGCAAGGCGAGATTTCCTGAGGCCATGCTGTTCACTCACCGGGGTCTATCCGGCCCCGCGATCCTGCAGATTTCCTCCTATTGGCGGGAGGGCGATGAGATCGAGTTGGATATGGCACCCCAGGCCGATGTCTTTGATCTGTTGCGGCGGGCCCGCACAACCTCGCCGAAACAGGGGCCCGCAACCGCCCTGGCCGAACACATGCCAAAGCGATTGGCGCAGCATATTATCGAGACGCTTGGCCTGAAGGGCAATCTCGCCGATTGTTCGGATAAGTCCCTTCGGCTCGTGGCTGATGAGGTTAAGTGCTGGCGGGTTAAGCCGGTCGGGTCGGAGGGTTATCGCACCGCCGAAGTGACCCTGGGCGGGGTCGATACCGAAGCCCTGGACAGTCGCACAATGGCGGTGAAAGCCGTACCTGGCCTGCATTTTATCGGCGAGGTCGTCGATGTGACGGGGTGGCTCGGCGGTTACAATTTCCAATGGGCCTGGGCCAGCGGATGGTGCGCGGGGCAAGCGGTTTAGGGGGCTGGTCTCACCAACGCGGTACGTTCTTCGGCTGTCAAAACCCGCCAGCCGCCCTCTGGCAGATCGCCAAGCGACAGACTGCCGATCCGCACCCGAAACAGATCAATGACACTCAATCCCACCAGATCGCACATCCGGCGAATTTGGCGATTGCGGCCTTCGCTCAGGACGAATCTCAAGGTTTGCTCGCGCACGCGACTGACCTTGGCCGGAGCCAACTTTCGACCGTCTAGGCGAAGACCATGGCGCAACAAACTCAGACGCCCCTCTGTGATCGGTCCACTCACCTTGACGAGGTACTCCTTGGTCAGCTCGGAAATGGGTCCGATGATCGCCTTGGCCAGAACCCCATCATCGGAAAGGATCAACAATCCGCGCGAATCCATGTCGAGCCGACCTAGGGGGGCTAGACGTGTTTCAAGTGTGGGGATGAGCCGACTGTCTCCGACTAAGGTCTCAGCCGTCAGCAACCGGATCGCGGGGATCTGTCCCTCTTCGGGCTGAGCCGAGACGATGCCAACGGGTTTGTGGATAATGACGCTGAATGTGGCGTCCAGTTTAGCTTGGGCGACATCGCTTAAGACCAAGGTTTGTCCGGGCAGGATTTTACGTCCAGCGTCGTCGACCCGTTCGCCGTCGATATGGACCAGTCCTTGGTTGATCAGAGTTTCGGCTTCGCGGCGCGAACAGACCCCGCTCTGAGCCAGCCAGCGATTAACCCGCTGAGGTTCGGCTTGGTCATAGAGGCGGGTCCAGGCCATATGGGTTCCAATCTGTTAGCCTCTCTAGGGGCTCAGTGTTGGTTTGGGCAAGCTTCAGGCCCGCTAAATCGGCTCCCCGCCCGATTGCTCTATCGACCGATGGTCTCCTATCCTGGCCCGCTTCAGCCCAGCTAGTCTTACTGCTTTGGCAAGGATTGCCCTATATTCAAGTGGATGGCACGAGGCTGGCGGGCGGCCTATTGGCGGCTGTTTCCAACAGTTTAGGCTCCTCGACGCGACCAAGATCTGAGTGCAGGACTGATGATAATATGAGCGATCTGAAGGTCGTCCTGTACGACGACGCCGAGCAAATGAGGACGTTAGAGGCCAACTGGATAGCGTTGACCGACGCCGTGCCGACCCACTCCGCCTGCCAAGACTTCGATTTTGCCCTCTACGGCTGGGAAACCCTGCCTAAAGGCCCAGATGTCAAACTTGCCGTGGTTACCGTGTGGCGTGATGAGGCGATGGTTTGCGCTTGGCCGCTTTATTCGCAGCGCAAGGGCATGGTCACAGTGGCTTGCCACCTCGGTAGTGGCGACTTGCATGAATATGCGGGACCTCTGGTTCGCAATGACGACGACACCCTGGCTGTGGTTCACGCCGCGCTGGACGCCCTCAAGACGGTTGTCGACGTCGTCAAGATTTACAACCTTCACGCACCAAGCCGTACTGTCGAGGCGATCTCGTCGTATGCTGCGCCCAAGCGGGGGAGCACAACAACGGCACCTGTGGTCAGTTTGGCCGGAGTGTCTGACTGGGACAATTGGTCCAAGACCATGTCCAAGAAGTTCAGGGCATCGCTTCGATATTACCGCAAGAACCTCGCCGAGATGGGCGAGCTGGATTTCCGCCTAATGGTGGGTCCTGATGAAGGCGTTCGATGTATGGCCTGGATATTTGAGGCCAAACGCGAGTGGTTGGTGGCCCAAAAAATCGAACACAGCTTTTTCTTGAATCCTCAAATTGAGGCCTTCTTTATGAAGCTTTCCGAGCGTGCGCTGCGGACTGACGGTCGACCCTACGGCGTCCAGACCTATGCTATGACCTTGGATGACAAGATCATTGCCGCCTGCATTTGTCTAAACTCGGGTGATCGGATTGAGTATCACACGACGACCTTCGATCCCGCCTACGGCTTGCACTCTCCGGGCAGTTTGCTGATCCAGGATTGTGTGATGATGTGCATTGATCGCGGTGTGGATTTTGACTTCCGTATGGGACAGTCGTCCTACAAGTCTCGTTGGTCTGATCGCCAGGACCGTCTGCAAAACTTCAACATCGCCTTCACGCCAAAGGGCCGTTTGGCCGTGACTGTGGAAGCGGCGCAAGCCGCTGTCCATGGCCTGCGGGTGAAGTATGGGCCGCGTATCAAGGCGCTGTTGCGCCGAGGGCGCACTGAAGCTTAGAGCCTAGCTAAGCGGCCAAACCGCCGGCCTCATGCTGTACATGTGCCATCAGGTTCGGAATCTCGATCTCGATGTGTCGGTTGGCATGTGGCAAGGCCGGGGTCATGGGCTCGCCGCGACTCTGCCAGATCGCGACACTGTCGTAGTCATTGCCAAACGGCGACGAAGCGCGCTCCTCGTCGGAGAATGCGTTTTTGGCGGCGTAATGACGAACAAAGCTCTGAGACCCATCAAACGACGCCGCTTGGGTTGGGTTATAATAGACGATCCAAAGTTTGAGCTCTGGTTTTGACGCGAGATCACGCGCGAGGTTGTCGATCAGTGTGCCAACAATATCCCCGTGGAAGGGGTTATAAAGGTACAAGACGACCGAGCCCTTGTCAGGCAATGTGGGTCGGCTGGCGTCGCCATGGATGACCTGGACTCGCGTCCGATCAGGATAGCGTGCGGCAACACGGGCACAGTTTCGTTGGGCTATACGCGAGACCATACCAGACAGTTCAATGCCGGTAATCGAAGCGAAGGGAAATTCAGTGGCGACCGCCAGGATACGGCCCTTGCCACAGCCTAGATCGAAAAACGCCGCGTCGCGCAGGTCTGGCAACAGCTCCAAGCAATGACGCACGATGCTGGGTTGCGAACCCACATAGCCGGTATTGGAGCTATCGGCTGCGGCATCCCCAGTGCGAATGAGGAAACGACGAACCTTGCTCGAGGTTTCAATGCCGTACTGGCGGTCGATCGGGTGAGTCGGCCAGGGGCGAAGCGCCTTCAGGATTTTAGTCAGCATCAGCGCGGCCCTATCGACAGTCGTGAAGTATGTCGGCCAGGGGTTAGATCGTCAAGGTTGCGGCCACTAACCTTGAGCCATCGACCAAGAGTATTGGGTTGCTGAGCTGTTGCAAATTCTGAGCGTTGAGAACGCGAGGTGGCGCGTCGCAGCGATGGCTCCCCGAGTAGGACTCGAACCTACGACAAGTCGGTTAACAGCCGACTGCTCTACCAGCTGAGCTATCGGGGAACATCGCTAGAGGCGCGGCTTTTAGACCGCGCCGGGCGGTCGCGCAAGTCAGGCGCTGCGTCTAATATCCGGCTTCCTTGCCATTGGGTTTGCCGTCAATGATCTGGTCGAGATATTCGCTGAGGCCGTATCCCACCAGATCGCCACAGCGATACTCGGTCATGCCCTCGGTAATCCGTGTCTGCATCTCCATACCGTCAGGGGT
>JANPNB010000533.1:0-3595 GCA_031427275.1 Alphaproteobacteria bacterium
CATGGGAGAACGGACCCAAAGTCGCTCTAGGGTTGAATGACTTGGCAGGTGGAGCATCATTCTTTCGCTCGCTCTACATCGTGGCGAGCAACGATTACGGCCCGTTCAGCGCCACGCTGGGCTATGCGAAGGGCACAAGCCGGGTCGAGGATGCCACACAACCGCCCACTTTCAATGGACTATTTGTGGGGGCGGCATTTCGCGTGGGAGACACAGGCTTGTCACTCCTGGCAGAGTACGATGGCAAGCAACGCCATGCCGGCCTGCGCTGGCACTCGCCGCCACTGTCCGCGTTGGGCCGCGCGCAAATCGTGGGCACCGTGCAGCAATCATTTGGAGCCCAAACGCCCGTTGGCTTGAACGCTGATGCGGCCAAGTTTGCCGTCTCGTTGATGATGCCACTGGGCGACAATACATCCCGCCTGTCAAGCTTCAAGCCAGCCGAGGGAACGCTGTTGCCGCCGTTGGATACAAAGCCCGATGCCTCCAACCTGAACGCCACGCCAGAAGACCGACTGACCGCGTTGCGCAAGGCACTGGTTGCCGTCGGTCTGGAGCGCGTGCGCGTGGGCCAGCGCGACGGCATGCTCGGCCCGGTGGTGGTGGTCGAGTACGAAAACAACCGTTATGCCCACAACGAGGCCGATGCCTTAGGGCTGGTACTGGGCCTCGGTGCCGAGCTGGCCCCCAAGGGCACCAAGCGCATTCATGCCGTCACCCTCAAAGGCGGCCTACAGTTGTACGAGACTTCAGTCGGCGTGCTGGTGTTTCGCGAGTTTCTGCGCGATGGCGTGGCCTCGCCAGTGCGTGACAGCCTTATCTGGGATCGGCTGGGCTTGAGTGACCCTACGGACACCCGCTGGCTCGATAACGCCCCTACCCGCCACTCGCGCGTGCGAGTCGAACTCAAGCCCGAGTTGAACTACACCTTGGGCACGGAGTTTGGCGCGTTCGACCACTCACTGGCCGCCAACCTGGGCGTCAAAGTACCGTTATGGCGTGGTGCGCAATTGACCAGCAGCTTCGTGCAACAGTTTTCCAATTCACCCAATGCGGCAGACGGTGGCTTTTTTGACTCCCTGCGCCAGCGCAACGGCATCAAAAGCATCGCGCTGCAGCAGTCGTTCTGGATGAACAAAGGCATTTTGGCCAATGTGGCGGTGGGCCGCTTTCATTACGACGCGCTGGGCGTTCAAGGTGAAGCCATGGCTTTTGTGCCGGGCACTGACAATCTTTTACGCCTCCGTGCTGCTGCTTATAACCAGGAACCCGGCGGTGCGATCGGCGAGGAACGCACCCTGGCCGCCAGCTACCGTCACGCGCTGTCGCCCGCCATGTCCATCGAAGCGGGCATTCAGAAGTATGGAGACACAAGCTACGGCCCGACCGTGGAATGGACACGCTGGTTTGGCGACGTGAGTGTGCAACTGTTCTACCGGCGCGGCGCTGACCGGCAGTTTGCGGGCTTGCAATTGAGCCTGCCGCTGACCCCCCGTAAGGGCATGGCACCGGGGTCAGTCGTTTTCAGCGGCGCATCCCAATATGCGCAATCCATCCGCACCCGTATCACCACAGCCAGCGAATCCGCCAACTTGGTGCAGCCCAGCGCGGTGCGCGATTTGTCGCTGGAAACCAGCCTGGATATCGATCAACTCAACGCCGGGCGCATGAGCCAACGCTATCTGGCAGGCCAGGTTTACCGCATGCGCGAGGCCTTCTATCTTTATGCAACAGACGCTTTGTGAGCTGTCAGCAAAGCTTTGCGGTGTCTCAAAAATGGGGTAAGCTCATTAGTGACAGGGGATTTTTTTCAACTGACTCTGTTCGATATAAGCTCGATACCCCGTTTTCAAACCCAATTTCAATAAGGACTTCTCATGCGCATGTTTTCAAATGGCTTTAAATTTGCCCTGGTGGCATCTGCGGCCGCAGCGTTAATGGCTTGCGGCGGCGGTAGTTCCACACCACCGCGGGTCGCCTCAACCGACACCACCCTGACAATCGGCCCGAGCACGGGTGTGGCTGCTACTGCGGCAGTTTCTGGTAAAACTTTCTCTTTCCCCAACGGTGCCTTGGATGGAACCACGGCGGCTACAGTTACCCTGACCAGTGGTGTCGGCGGCGCAAACTCGACGTTTGAACTGAAGTCGGGTGCCGATACGGTTACCGGTGACTACACCTATGGCTCCTGCATCTTCACCATCAAAACTACCTCCAACGCAACTCTGTATCTAGTTGGCAAGGTTGTCACCTACAACCCATGCTCCTTTGTTGTGTCAACCGCAGGTGCAACGGCAGACGGCATCGCGACGTCGCGCAATGTCACCTTTGATCTGGGCAGGGGTGGCAAATCTGCCAGGCAGATCTTCCCGGTGACGGTGAATCCAGATGGATCGATCCTGGTCGGTGGTCTGAACTTTGGTGTTTCTGCGACGCTCGTGGCCGGAACCGGTGCCGGCGGCTAATATCGAGTCACAACGATCAATTGATCTCAAGGCCCCTGCTGGCAACGGCAGGGGCTTTTTAGTTTTTGACTCACTACACTCAGTGTACCCATGTACACCCAGGTTCTCGATTGGCCGCGCACCACCAAACGCGCTGTAGTTATTCTGCTCGACGTAGTGCTGTGCCTGGTGTCGATGTGGCTGGCGTTTTCACTTCGGCTTGAGACTTTCCACATCCCCCAAGGTACGCAGTGGTGGGCCTATTTGCTGGCGCCGCTGATCGCCATCCCCATCTTCATCCGGCTCGGGCTGTATCGCGCCATTTTCCGCTACACCGGGCTCGATGCGCTGGTGGCCATTAGCCAAGCCATTGCACTCTACGCAGTCACTCTCACGTGCCTTTTGCTGCTACAGCCATTGCCCGTCATTACGCGTACTTTGGGGATTTTGCAGCCCATCATCTTTTTGCTGCTGGTCAGTACCAGCCGCGCGCTGGCGCGGTTTTGGCTGGCCGGCGTACACGGGCTGCTGCGGCCCGCCAACCAGAGGGCCGCCTGTTGATCTTTGGAGCGGGCGTGGTGGGCGTGCAGACCGCCTCAGCCATGGCGATGTTCTGGTAACCGGCGCCGGCGGCATCATCGGCAGTGACTTGTGCCGCCAGATTCTGCAAGAGCGCCCGAAACGACTGCTGATGTTGGATGACAGAGAATTCGTGCCGTGCTCAAAGCCTGTGTACACGGATTTTTGGAGGCAGCTCAGACACCGCGAGTCAGCCTTGCCCAGCCCGCCTTGCGCTGATTTCTTCAAGTTTTTCTGGCCTTGCGTGCGCTGTGCCAGGTTTTTTTGATCGCTTTAAACGGGCCTCGTTGGCCGAAGCGGTGGGTTGCGGCAAACTGACCTCGTGTACCAGATGCGCAATGTCCGCAGACAACGCGGCGTTGGCCAAATGCACCCAGTCAACCACCGCTCCCTCGGGTTGGTAGCCCGGCACCATTTCCTGGAGTAAGTTGCGAACCTTGACCACATTGCCCGACTCCAGTGCGGTGTTGAGCGCTTCTAACCGTGGCATCAAGTCCGCGAGTGGCAAAGACGGGTCGCGCGCAGTCATGATGCGCGGGTGAGTGGAAGGCGTGGGGTTGTCGCCAATCAGC
>JANPNB010000534.1:0-6126 GCA_031427275.1 Alphaproteobacteria bacterium
CACATTGAGTGAGTGGGATAACGCTTCTCGAGCGCTAACCTTGCCATGAAATACGCGGTCAAAGTTTTCAGGCTGATAGTCAGCAAAGCGGCGCGGCGCATCGTCAAGCACGGTGTCTGGTGCGGCGATCCCGTCGTCGAAGGCCAGACCATAAATGAAGGGCTTCAGCGATGATCCGGGTGATCGCACAGCCCGGGTCATGTCGATCCAACCGCCCTGACGATCCAAACCTCCCGAACCCACGGCGGCCCGAACGCCTCTTGTGGGAATATCGATGACCAGGATCGCAGCTGTGTCACCAGGTCCCTGAGCCCTGGCTACGCGCGCGGCCAGGGGCTCCAAGCGCCTCTGCAGGTCAGCATCCAGCGTCGAAACAATAGAGGCCTGACTGTGAGGGGCCGAGCCTGCCAGCTCGCCCGCAACATGCCAAGCCAGAGCGGGGAAAGGTGCCCGCGTCGGCAGGGGTTCGCCATCAGCCTCCAGGGCTTCAACTTCGGTGATCAGGTGCGCGCCCGCCATCTTGTCCAAGACGCCCTGCCTGGCTTGCCGGGCACCTTCTGGTCGCCGATCCGGCCGTCGGGCTTCCGGTGATTGTGGCAGGGCAATGAGCATGGCCTGCTCGCCCAGGGTGAGACTCTGCGGCTCATGACCGAAATAGGAAAGGCTTGCAGCTCGGACCCCCTCAAGATTGCCGCCATAGGGGTTGAGGGTCAGGTAGAGCGCCAGTAGATCGGGTTTAGATAGCCGAGCCTCGAGCTGCAGGCTGCGCAACATCTCGATGATCTTCGCGCCGAGGGTTCTGCGTCGCGGCTCCAGCAGGCGTGCTGTCTGCATGGTCAGCGTGGATGCGCCGGACGTTGGCCGCCCATGCGCCACCGCAGAGCCGATGGCTCTGACTACAGCGATGGGGTCGACACCGGGATGATACCAGAACCTGCGATCCTCAATCTCAATCAGGCGTTTTTGGAAGGCGGGGTCGGTTCGAGCGAGGTCTGCCCTAATCCGCCAGCGCCCATTCTCGACCGGCAATGCCCGAAGCCAGGCACCCCGACGATCCAGCGCGACCGGTGAGGCGTGCCGGGCGCGGGTCATGTTTGGCGGGAGGGAAAAGTCTAAAGCTGCGACCAGGACTTCGAAAGCCAATAGGCCGACGAGGCCCAGAACGAGATGTTGTATCCGCGTATTGTCACGGCCTCCCTGAGGGCTTACCCGAGATTTTGTCGCGTTTGCTCCGCTCACGGGCCCGGCGCGATGGCCACGCGGCTGGCGGCAGTACGCGCGTTGAGAGCCGGGCGGTACATATCGCGTGCCTGAGCTCCGGGAAGCAGAAACTCGCCAGGGGTCACGGCGCGGGCGACATAGGCAAAACTAAAGCTCGATTTGCCGGGCAGGTCGATCGCGGCAACATAACGATCGTCTCGGCTTTCTTGAACATCTGCGCTCGAAAGCTCACCTAGGAAGCGGAAAGGCCCTGCTTGGGCGTCGTCCGGGCCAAGCGCGGTTTCAATCTCGAACCCCGCAGGCAAGGGATCATCCACGACCAAGGCGATTGACCGAGCCTGCGCTGAACGACCTGAGACGACCACAATGACGCGATCACCTTGATGCAGACTTAAGGGATCAACCGACGCCCCCGAAAATGACAACAGGCGTTTGGAGAGTTGCAGCCCCGTCTGCTGGGGCGCAGGCGCTGAGATCGGAGTCCCGGTGACTGTCACCATACGCCAGACGGCGCTTCCCGAATTCATGAAACGGGCACTGGCGAGTCTGCCCACCGCCCAGCGCGGTGCCTGGCCTGAGCTTGCCACCGAATAGGCCCCCGTTGCGGTCACCTTGGTCGGCCCGACGGCCTTGAGCATGAAGTGCGCCGCCTGTAGCAACCGCGCCTGTTCCTGGGTGTTTAAACTGTCTGGGTCTTTGACTGCATTTTCCAATCGACCCTGGAGAGACCGGGCGAGGTCGGGTTCGCCAGCCTCGTAAGACAGAGCGATTACCGCAGCGAGGTCCCGTAATGGGCTCTGATACCAGTCATCGTCCCTGCGATACCCCAGCGTTGCAATGGCTTGCTTCAGAGCCGAGCGACCTCTGGCACGATCCCCCATCATCGCCAGTCCGGCCCCGACTTGAGCTTTGGCAAGCGGTGACGCCTCCGATTTCATCTGCACATCGTGCCACCAGCGCAGGCGGGCCAAGTCCCCACGACCGCCCTTGGCCAACACATAGAGCGCATAGGCAGAGGCGCGACTGCGTAGCGCTTCCGTGGCCTTCTTGCTCGCCTCTGCCGAGCCTGACCAACCCGCCGGATACTCCAGCCGATAAGATATCGAGCTCCAGCCATCTGGTCTGGAAATCAGCCGCATTGCACCCAAGGCGCGATCAATCGCCTCCTTAGGAACGGGTGCACCCGCTTTCTGAGCCTCGATTAGAAAGTCTGTTGCATAGGCCCCTAGCCAGGCATCGGCCTCGCCGTCGCCCACCCGCCACAACCCGAATGCGCCGTCGAGAGTCTGACGATCCAGCAGCTTGCCGACAGCGACGGCCAGGGCCGCAGAGCTGCGCCGAAGCTTGGGATCGACATTGATCTCATCGGCATAGATCAAGGGATAGGCCGTGGAGACTGTCTGCTCGGTGCAGCCGTAAGGGTAGCGTGATAGCGCTGCCGCAATAGGTCCAGGATCGAACCCGCGAAATGGCGAATAGCTGACTTGGAGCGATACATCGCCGGCTGCCAATCCGGACATAAGATCAGCGGTCGGTGTGTAGGTCTCGCCGGTTTTCTGCAAGGCGCTGGTTGTCCGGGTAATCGCGCTCCAACCTAACCTAGTCTGAATCGGATAGTCTTTGGCCGTCGAGAAACCGGGGCCACTGACCGAAAATCCCACCTTACCGATTCCGGCGGAAGTCGGCGCATTGAAGGCAATGTGGTCGGCGATCCGTTGTCCCAACGCCAGCTGGAAGGCCTTCTTGAAGTTAGCTAAGACACCCCCCTGCGACGTCATTTGGGCAATATAGGACCCGGGCTTCCCCTCCAGATTGTGGAGTTCAAGCGTGGCAAAGGCGCGATCCCCAGGGGCGAGGAATCGTGGCAGCGACAGATCGGCCACGACGGCTTCGCGGATGGTCATCGGCTTTGACGTACCGCCCACGGCAGTATCGGTCCAAGCCACGGCCATGAGCCGTAGCTCGCCGTTGAATTCGGCGGCCGGGAGTTTGATCACGGCCTTACCGTCCGGCCCGGTTTCGACAACGCCTGACCAAATTGCCACGGTCTTGATCGGGGTTGTCGTCAGGCCCTGACCGCCGATCTCATCGCCCCCGAAGTTCACGTTCGCCGGAGCACCAAGGTTGGGATCTAACAGGCGGCCATAGTCATCACGGTAATCGAGGGTCAGCGCCTTTTTCCCAAAGAACCAGGCCACAGGATCGGGGCTTTTGAATTTGGTCAGCTGGAGAATGCCCTCATCGACCGCCGAAAGGGTCACGCGCGCGCGACCTCCGAAGCCTGGACCGCTGATCGAAATCGGCACGTTGATTGTCGACTTGGAATCCAACTTACTCGGCGTATTCAGCTCGACCGTCAGTCTCCTGCTCTTCGGATCAAGAGGCACATAGATCATCCCGAGAGCGCGCCGGGGTTTAGGTGAGGCCACTGGGTCCCGTGGCTGCATCACGCTGACCATGACATAGGCACCCCCGCCCCACGCGCCGCTGGTCTTGAAGCGCAGGGTAGTCCCGCCCTTGCCGACTGAAACGGTCTGGAAATCGATCAGCCGATCGGTGGCCACAGCGATCTGAGCCTCCCCCGAATAGGGCGGCTTCAGAGTGAGTTCGACGGTATCTCCCTGGGCGTAGGGCTTGGTGCCCGCACTGACGCGAACGAAGTCTGGTGCCTCAACGTCTTTGGTCGCTGCACCCCAGCCGGAAGCAAATCTAATCACTGTCCGTGCCCCGCTGGCGCTTGTCAGTTCTAGACGATAATCGCCCCAGCCAAGTCGGCGGGCTAGCCGCGCCGGGGTCGCGCCCGCAATATTGACTGAACCCTTTTGCACAACACTATCGCGACTGGTGCGCCGCCATTGCCAGCGACCGTCCTGCTGGAACCAGTCATAGTCCCAGTTCTCGGCGATCAGCGCAAAGGCGACCGCGTTGGCAGCAACCCGCTTACCGTCCGCGTCAGCCGCGATGATATCAAGTGCGACCGTCGGATCCCCATTGCCGTTACTGTCACCCGGATCGACCTTCACCCCCAAATAGAGGGGTTGAGTTCGGACCTTGAGCTCGAGACTTTCACGGACCGGCCGGCCACCTGGCTCGAAGACACTGGTCGTAAATAGGGCCTGCAAGGGTTGCGCGGTTTGGCCCGCCTCGGCGGCGTTCAATGCGGAGACAGCGCGGCCCTCGCCGTCGGTAACGCTGGAGCCGAGATCAAGATATTTTTCTTCGAAGGGCGAGACCTGATCTCCCCATTGGTAATCTTTGAATTGCGGGAAGGGGTCAGCGTCGACTTTTAACCGCGCCTCGCCCTGGGTCTGAAGACCAACCCCAGACGCCCCGTAAAGAAAGCGCGCTTGGATAGCCACGTTGCGTATCTCTCCGGCTTTGACCGGCACGGCGTCTTGGCCCTGTGCCGTGACGGCTAACCGCTGAGGGGCGAAATCTTCGACCTGGAACGACATTTCCCCGACCGGGCGCTCGAGACCTTCAATTTCAACCCTTGCTGACCACCGCCCCCGTGGAGCGCTCTTCGGCAAGGCGACATCGGCTCCGACTGAGCCATGCGGTGCCCCGGCAAAGGAGAAACGTCGGAATTCGACACCGGAAGGTCGCGAGACGATTACCGATCCCTTCCGGTCTTTGACTGCCTTGACCTCGCGGTCTCGAAGTAAAGCGTTGATGTGGACAACCTCGCCGGGTCGGTAAATTCCGCGATCGGCATAGAGATAGGCGTCGACCAGATTGGCGGCCTTTCGACCCTCTGAGGTGTCGGCGTCGGAGGTGCGACCGCCGATACCCTGTTTGGACAGGTCCACCGGCGCGCGATCTAAATCTAGCACCGCAAGATCGCCCTGCGGACCATAGGCCATCACCATCTTGGCGTCGGTGGGACCTTCGCCCTCCAACAGTGCATGATCAAAGCGGACCCGACCCCGGGCGTCGCTCATTGCCTGGGCCAAGTCTTCGCCATTTCGCGCGACCAGCGAGACCTTGGTTCCTGGCAAGATACGAGCGGACTTCAACGAGCGGACCACGACGTCCAAAGCTTCCGATCCATCATAGGCCGATAGCGCCATATCGGTGAACATCACCCAACGCCGCGCTTGAGCCGGTGGACTGGCATCGTTTTGATCGGCGTTTTCAGGGTCGCGTCCACCAGAGATATCCCGGGCCTTAACGACATAGCCGCCGGCCTTCATGTCCTTAAGCACGGCACCTAGTGGGAATACGGTTGTGGCTCGGGAGCCTTCTCCGGTCGCCTTAACGTCAACATCGCCTTTCCAAACAATTCGGCCCTCATCATCGGGACTGTCTTGCCCGTACTCGTAGGCATAATCACCCTCACCGACGGGTTCGGGCGCGCTAATGGACTTACGGACCAGATTGCGATCAGCGACGCGCCACACCTCCACATGCAGGCGGGTGACGTTGACGGTCTCGATCCCGATGCCGTCTGAATCTTCGCGCGGCAGGATGACGCCTTCGCCCGCGAAACCAACATAGGGTGGCTTCTCGCCAAAAGTGAAATCCACATCCGCATTCGCCGCCAGCAGGTCGCCGTTCATTCCGGGCAACCCCTTGAGCAGCGTCACGCGTCGATCGTTAAAGCCCACGCCGCCAATACATAGCTCAGAGCCTTTGACAGACACGGCCGGGGCATGGCCCAAATCGGGGGCGACAAGGACGTAATCAGCGTAGGATTTTCCCGGATCGAGAGGCTTGGTCAGCTCGACACAGGCCAAGGGTTCAGCCTGTGAACCATCAATGCGCGTCCGCCAGACGGCAAAGCCCTCCGGTTTGGCAATCCCTCGGCGTGGCGCGTTGACCCCTCGGGGATGACCAAACAATGACCACCCCGAAGGTCCTGGAGCCGACACCCCCGGTGCCCCAGGCTTGGACCAAGCCTCGACC
>JANPNB010000535.1:0-3071 GCA_031427275.1 Alphaproteobacteria bacterium
GACGCGCTGTTTGAAATGCGTGTGGCAGGTGTTGATGTCGCTCCAGGTGTTGATGATCGCAATCACCGGCTTGCCCATGTAATCGCTGCGGTGATAGCCCATTCCTGCGGTGCGCGAGCGGTGGCCGAACGAGCGCATGTCTTTCGCGCCGTACCAGCGGTGGCTGCGCAGTTCTTCGGGTTTCTTGCGGGCTGGGGGAGAGGCTTTCGGGGTGCTCATGCGGGTTCCTTGTTGATGGTCGCAGAAAATGTTACCGGTAACATTAAATCTTAGTGGAAACGGCGGTTGGAAGTCAAGCTTGGTGCAGGTTCAACGCGGATTTCAACGTGGCATCGGCCTGAGAGGCGCTACTACCAACGGTTCCAGCCAATAAGACCTGAAGAATGGCTCCTGGAGCGATTCCTGGCTTGGTTACCGTCCAATTGGTCGTTCGGATTTCACGAGAGCTACGGCGACAGTACCAAGCATGACGTCGTGATCAGACTTGCACCACCACGCCAGTTCCCACTTGTTGGGCTACTTGTTGCGCAATGGGGGTGTAGAGATCGATTTCTGTTTGCGGGGTACGGATGGAGACAATGAGGCTGTAACGCGCCGGCAGGTCGTAACGTTGCTGCGCCTGGCGAGTGCGCCACCAACCCGCGGCCGGATAGACAGCAATGAAGCCGCGTGCGGCGAGGTCGGCAGCGGTGCCTTTCCAAATATCTTGATGCAATGAACCACGGTGCCGCTTCTGGACCCCCAAACACCAATCGAGATCTTTGGAATCGATGGGGTCGTCATCGTCTTCACGTTCCGCGGCCGCGTTGATACGCGCAATAAAGTCAGCCGTGGTTGCATGCAGTGGGTGCTGGACATCAAAACGCAGGCGATGCGACGGATAGTGAAACTTGGACGCCGTGCCGCGAGCTGAGGGGTTGGGTTCGACAAAGTAAGACAAGGTAATGCGCAACTCCACCGCTGTTGCGGACGGCAACGCCAGAAGTTGTTCCTTTGGCCAAGGGAGTGTGTGCAGATTCATATCACGACTGACGATACCCTTGCCCTTCACTTTCTTGTAGGGATGAACAAGGTCTTCGACGATCAAGGTCAACGAATTGCCGACGCTCCATTGTGCTTGCTCAAGATCAGGAACTCCCCAGCCGCAATGCCGGATCAGGTTCATATAGTCCGATTTGGTCGGTGACTTATTGGCTGGGAGATAGGTTTGACGCATTGCCTCTGTCCACTCGGCAGAATGCGTGACAAGGGCGCGAATGGTTTCCGGTCGTAACGATGGGTACGCCGCCATCAGTTGTGCCGCCATGCGCGCTCCCAGCGCAGATGCCGCGCTGGTGGCATTCGTGGTTGTGAACAATCGCTCGATGGGCAGATTGTTGGTAGTTAGCAAGTGAAGACTGGAGATACCGGCAGAGCCCGTAGGACTCTTGCCAACGTTGCCACCTTCAAAAACCACATCGGGTTTCAACGGCCAAACTGAGGCCCATGTGGCGGATGTCGTGGTGTACGGACTCAGCCCTCCGGCCAAAGCAACCGGCTGATACTCCTGGGCGTCGGATTCCGTGATGAGCGTCTTGTTGGTATACGCGCCCACCGTCAAAGCATTCCATGATTGGCCTGGGTCACGAATACCATTGGTAGACAAACTTGCATTCCACCCTGATTCAATCTGAGTATTCCCTGCCGCTAATACGAACAGACGCGGGAACTGGCCACTCCCATCGTAATCAGACGCCAGCCTGTCCACCGTGGCAGACCAAGCGGAGGGGCGACCTCGATCTCGTCCATCATTTGAGGTGACTGCCGAAGTAAAAACACGCGGACGATTTGGCGCTGCTACTTCCGGGCGACTAACCGCCTCGCCAAACAGGTGGCCATGATGCTCGGCATTGCCCTGGTTGGCCCCTTGCGTGGGCGTAAGTTTGACGGACTCCAGTCGATGTGACAGTACGACTGGATCATTGGTGGCCAATGCGTCCGCCAAGTCGCCAAATACAGCGAGACCGGCCAAACCAGTGCCATGATTGGCTTGGTCATCTACGCCCCATGCCGGTTCGACGGAATGTAAATCCGCGCTTGCCATGAGTGGGGCGAGTAGCGGGTGACCACGATTGACACCGGAATCTAACAAGCAGACCCGAGGTGTTGAATCCGCGTCGGAGGGCGGACTCAGCCTTACCAGCATTTCATCGACCCATTGCTGTTGCTCCATGGGCGTCATGCCGTCGAAGAACTCGGCTGTTTCTTTCGCCCTGCGCAGTTCGGCCACGCAATTCAGCGTCATGACAGATTGCGCAAATTGCTGCTGCGACCCATGCATAAGCAGAATGGTGCGCTCGGGAAAGTTGATCTGATGCTTGCTGACCGTGCACTCCGCTAATTCTGCGAGTGTACGAAAGTCGCTCACGACTGCAGCACGCATGCCACGCACCGGCAACCACACCTCCCACCAAAATTGCTCAGCTTCGTCTTGTGGCAGAAGTGCGGGGTCATCAGTCCAGAGCGCCCGAAGTTCGGCGGCCCGAATTGAGGAAATAGCATTGAGTAGTGAACCGTGATCTATAAGATCGCCATTCTTGTTCTTCTTGGCAGCGATGTACTCGGCAACGTATTTTTCGAAGTGATCGAGTTTTCCGTCGGGGACGAAAACGTTTGCGACGGTAGTATTGCCTTCCACTCGCACACTCAATACTTCGATCTGCCTGACTGGGTCACGATTGCGTTCGTTGCCCAGACTTTCAAAGGCAAGCTCAACGTCAGGTATGCCAACAAACTGAATTTGCAGACCGAGTCCACTTTCAAGGCCCCTGTCACTTTGGGCAGCTGCCGCTTGATCTGCGATGGGCCGGATACCAGCGAGTTGCGATTGAAGCGCTGCTCCGTGCTGCGCACGGTTAAGTTGCGGTGGTGCTGGCGAGTCGCCACCGCCGCCAGAAGGAGCCGTAAATTCCTGTGCCTTGGATGTTTTTGGCAGTACGAGGTGAGGCCGTTTATCGTTTATTTGATCCGGCATGGCTCGGCGCGGGTTTGTTATCGACCAGCTTGTGGCTTATCTGGCGGCGCTCTTCAAG
>JANPNB010000536.1:0-1951 GCA_031427275.1 Alphaproteobacteria bacterium
TTGGCTCCAAACCCATCCTTCCGGAGACCGCCGCCCATTAGTCAATTAAGTGCACCATCACCGTAGTTCCGAATGTCTGCTTCCCGGAACCGGATGCCAACGTCCGCTTGTTGACGCGGACCCAACGGAGAGAATCGACCCAAAGCAGACGTTGGAAAGGTCTGCTTCGTGATGTCGGCATCTAGGTCGGGTTCCTGACCGGTAGCCTATCTCTGCTCCTCCCAGTTGTCGGACAGGCAGATGTCGGGCGGCGCGGTCATACGCCCGGCTCCGTCGCCGCATAGAGCGCATGAATGGCGGCGATGTCAGCCGCGAGCGTCGGGCTGTTTGGTGAGATGCGGCGCCAAGACCGCTCCGCCTGCGCCAGTTCAATCCCCCCCCCCAACGCCGACTGGATACACCGACGCGCCTCTGCATCCCGTCCAAGCCGCAAATGACAGAGCCCAATCAGCAAGTGACCCTCCACACTTGTCGGATCAATGAGGAGGGCTTCAACGGCCGCCACGTGGGCTTCAGCCCAACGTTCAAGCAGGAACAGCGGCCGTGATTGGCTCAATTTCACCGCCCACATAAAGTGCGAGCCTGGCATCAGACGCTCCGCCGTGTTGGCGTGCAACAGCGCCTGCTCCGGACGGTCTAGCATCTGGCATGCAGTAGAATGGATAAGGTGCAGGAAGCCACTGCCTGGTGCCTTGCGCACCGCGCGCGCAGTGTGGCGCTCGCCTTCCTGCGGATGGCCAATGAAGCAAAGGGCTTCCCCGACCCAGCAGAGCACCTGGGCATTGTCTGGGTCCAGGGCAAGTGCGCGTTCAGCCAGAGACCGAATGCGCTGCACCTCTGCTGGATCGTCTGCGCTCGCCACAAGATAGAGGTCGGCGAGAGCGGCGGCATAGGCAGCAAGCCCCGGCGCATAGTCCGGTGCGATGGCGACCGCCCGCGCGGCGTTCTCAATCGCGATCTGGTGGGAAGCAGCTCCCCAATCGCGATAGGCGGCCATGCTTCGCGCCACCGCCTCCCAGGCGGTCAGATCGCGGGGCTTCTTCAGCGCGCGCTCCATCTCCAGCGCATAGACCTGCGTATCGAGGCTGGCCGCGACCTCGGTGACCAATTCCTCCTGCAGTGCGGCCAGATCCGCGAGCGAACGGTCGAACTTCGCCGTCCACATCACCTCGCCCGTAGCCGCTTCCAGAAGCTGGGTGGTCACCCGAAGGTTTGCGCCCACGCGTCGTACATTGCCTTCGAGCAGATAGCGCACGCCCAGCAGACGACCTACTGCGGCGAGATCGGTAATCGCCGTACGGCTCAAATTGGCGGTGGCGGTCGAGCCCAGAACCCGCACATTCACACCTTGCGACAGGGCGGAGATCACATCCTCGACCATGCCCTCGGCGAACACCTCGTCCTCGGGCAGGCCCGAGCGGTTGGTGAAGGGCAGCACAGCCAGCGAGGGGCGCAGACCCGCTTTGGCCGGGCTTGAGGGTTTCTTCGACGGTTGGCGCTTCAAGGGCCCGAGCCGGGGCCCCCATCACCGGCACAACCGCTTTCGCCACGAAACGCTTCACATCGCTCAGAAACGCCACCCAGGCCTTATCCCCCACATCCCCCCGCCAGTGGCTCAGCTCCGCCGTCTGGGTCAGCTCGAATATGATCGGTCGGTCGCAGGGCTCGATCATCACTGGGACCAGGGTCTTATTTCGATCGGCCAGGGTGGCCTCAGCGCGCACCCAGCGTGAGGTCACCGAGGTCTTCGACCACAGCACCACCACCGCCTTAGCGGCCCGGAGCGCGGCCTCGATCTTCTCGTCGAACGCCTCGCCAGAACGCAGATGATCGTCCCACCACACCGCCAACCCCTCCGCCTGCAACCCGTCCGCAAAGCGGCGCGCAACATCGCGGTCCTGGTGGCTGTAGGAGATGAAGATGTCGCTCAACGTATGTCCCCGCTCTCGCG
>JANPNB010000537.1:0-7217 GCA_031427275.1 Alphaproteobacteria bacterium
CGCATCTCAGCTCTCGGTGTTGCGCAGAGCAACACCTCGGGAAGTCCAGGTGTCGTCGGACCGGTCGCGGTCGACCCAACTTGATGCCCTGACGCAAAGTCTTGTCGCGTTGCAGGCTCAGCGGCGAGAGGCAGCCGACAAGTATCGTGACGGCTTTCCGCTGATCACCGATCTCGATCAGAGGATCGCTGAGGTGCAGTCCCAAATCCGTCAGGCTCCGCTGCAGCAGACTTCCGTTGAGCGACAGGGGCTCAACCCAGTCCACCAACAGATCGATACGGAATTGGTGACCTCGCAAGGTGATGTGGCGGGGTTGCGCAATGGTCGTGGAGCCATCCAGCGCTCACTCAGCGCGGTCAATCTGCGTCTGGCGGAGTTGGTCCGCATCGGACCGGAGTATCGCGCCCTGGTCCGGGCCCGCGACGTGGTGGACGGTGCCTCGCAGGACCTCGCCAAGACAGCAGCAAGCGCTGGGGTCGATAATGCGGTGTCGCGGTCTCGGGCCAATGTTCGGGTCATCCAACCGGCTGAGCCGCCGACCAAGGGGCATACTGGGAGGCTAATCTTGCTCCTAGCCGGGGTTGCGGCCGGTGCGGCGGCGGCCTTTGCGACGATTGTGCTGGCCGCTGCGACCTCTCAAGTCATGATCACGCCGCGCGATGTCGAAGAAAAACTCGGCGTGCCCGCCCTGCTGGCAGTGGCTACGGGGGATGATGATCAGCGGCCGATTGGGCGAGCGCTCATCCCGACTCACCTGACCTCTGATGATGGTCGCCTTCTACTGCGTCTGATTGCCTCGATGCCACGCAGCAGCGGTCGGGTGCTGCAACTAGTCGCGGCCCATGACGGCGAGGGGGTTTCCAGCATGGTGCGCGACCTGGCGGTCATTGCTGCGGCAGGCGGTGCGCGAAAAGTGCTGTTGTTAGATATTGAACCCCCGACCGGTCGGGGAACAGCCGCGATGCTGGCGGCGCACGGTCATTCACTGGGGGCTATGACCGCCGAGCGGCGCACGATGCGGGTCGATAACAGCAGTCTCTATGTGACCGCGCCTTTGGGAGCTGGCGGACTCAAGATCAACGAAGCGAATTGGGCTAAGATCATCGATGCAGCCCGCACGGGTTTCGACCTTGTGCTGATTGACGCGCCCTCCTTGCAGCGGTCATCAGCTGGCATTGAGGTGGCGGGCTTGGCTGATCTCGCCATTGTCGTTGTTGAGGCTGAGGCGACCCGGGTGGCGGTTGCCAAGCGGTTGGTGGAGCGCCTGGAATCGGCAGGTGGTCAGGTGGTGGGCGCGATCCTGAACAAGCGCGCCTTCTATATTCCACGGTTTATCTACGCAGCCCTTTAGATTTGGGGACTTGATGTCGCCATCGTCGCGGGCCTAGCTCTGCCTATGGTGCTTTCTGATCCAGTCCCATTGCCAACTCGCCGCATAGCTCTTGTCGGCGGGTTGTCGGCGTTCGCCTCTTCGGCCTGCGCAGCGCCAAGCGCGACCCTGCGCATGGCGGCGGCCGCCTGCCATCGGCAGTTTGGTGCCGCCATCGAGCCGCAACAAATCGAGGCGGATATGGATTTTGCCAGCTTGGTTCAGCGACATTGCGGTCTGCTGACGGCTGAGAACGCCATGAAGTGGAACCAGCTTCGACCTTCGCGGGAGCAATTCGACTTCGCTCAAGCCGACCGTGTTGCGGCCATTGCGGACCGTAACAAGGTTCCAATGCACGGCCATTGCTTGGTTTGGCATGAGGCCAACCCTGACTGGCTGATCAAGGATCTTTCGCCGCGCAATGCCCGCGCATTGCTGACCAGCCACATCGAAACTGTGGTCAAGCGATATGCGGGGAATGTCACGTCTTGGGACGTCGTGAACGAAGCCGTCGAACGCAATGATCGTCGGCCTGACGGGTTGCGAAAATCCCTCTGGCTAGAGGCTCTAGGCGCGGACTACCTCGAGATGGCCTTTCGGACCGCGCATGCCGCAGACCCAAAGGCGCGCCTAGCCCTCGCAGACTACGGCCTGGAGTATGACGACGAGCCGTGGATGGTTGAGAAACGCGGGACGACGTTGATCCTGTTGCGGCAATTGATCTCGCGCGGCGTGCCGATTCACATTCTGGCCCTGCAAGGTCACCTTTTGGGGGATCGACCTGCTGCGTTCGGCAAGGGATTGTCGGAATTTTTGGCCGCCGTCGCGGATTTGGGTCTGGATATCTTCATCACAGAACTCGACGTCAATGACCAGAATACCCCCGGATCGGTGACCCAACGTGACCAAGCCGTGGCGGAGATATATGGGCGGTTTCTCGACACGGTCCTGCGCCAACCGGCTGTAAAGTCCGTGGTCACTTGGGGGTTATCAGATCGATATACGTCGAAGTCCTGGTTCGCGCCGCGCGGCGATGGTGCGATGGTCCGCCCCCTGCCGTTCGATCGAGATCTGGTCGCCAAGCCTGCTGTGGCGCGCATGCTCAAGGCCTTTCAAAACGCCCGTTAACGGCGCTCCAAAAAGGCGATCAACTGGGCCTGTGCTAAGGCCCGGCTCGTCGACCGCGCCAATCCGTGATCCAGATCTGGCTCCACCCAAAGGGACATGCCCGGAAGCCTGGTCAAAGCTTTCCCGTCCCCGCCCAGATAAGTCTCGATCTCATCGAAGGTGGCGTCATCTAGTCCCGTCAACACATGAAGCCTCGCCCCACGAGCCGAGGTCTGCCGCAGGCGCTCACGCAAGTCTTTGCCCGCCTTGTCCTGCAGCTTGGCACCCCAGCGCGCGACGACACGGCGGGTCAGGGTTTTGAGGACCGCCCTGACATCCACCCTGCCGCGCAGTAGACGCAGCCAAGTCGCCGGGTTCTTGATCCCTTGAATATAGACGCCGGTGGCCCGTCCCTGGTCGCGTTTTTCAGGCACCAAGGACTCGCCGCGTCGCCAAACCAGTTTTGGGCTGACGACAAAGGCTGCATGTACGCGAGGGTCATCTGACAGCGCCGCCAGGACATGGAATGCCCCCGAGCAGACCCCAACCAAGGTGATTTCCTCGAACCCTTGGCCGCTGACAAAATCGATGGTCTCGCGAAAGTCTGCGGCTCGAGAGGTCTCGTAGACATGCCGGCCTTCTGGGCCATCGCTTTCCCCGACTCCAGCGAAATCAAATCGCAGCGACGCGATCCCGCACAAGGCCAAAGCGCGCGCGGTCGTTACCGCAAAGCGACCGACCCCGGCTCGGGGCTCTGCGCTGGTACTGCAGAAAATCACTATCCGAGATCGCGATGCCAACGCGGTGGGCTGGCACAGCGTGCCGTTGAGGCCAGACCCGAACCAGACCGATCGCTCAATCGCGCCGGTCGGATGTAAGGTCGGTAGGGGTGGCTCGGCTCTCACATTACCGGGTGCCGTTTCGGGAAACTGCGTTGTCAGCCAGTCCGTGATCTGACTGAAAAGAAGATCAGGGGCCCTATTGCTGTGGGTGTCTTGAAACAGGTCCTCATAACCTGGGAAGTCGATTTCCGAGGATTCGATACCCTCGCCTTGCGGGCCCGAGGACAGGTCACCGCGACCGGACACGCTTGTCGTGACCAGCAGGCGCGGCGGCCAATTCTCCAGTTCTTTGAGGTTTAACGCAGATAGCTGCTCCAGCGTTGCCGGGTTCAGCAGAAGGCCCTCTGATTCCAGGCCGGGGCTTGCCTCTGGGCCCGCAGTGCCACTCATGGCCGCTGCAAGTTTCAGCTCCCGGATATATCGGCGGCCCGAGATTATTGGGGCCATCAGCACGGCGGCTTGGCAGTTGGTCTCGGCCAGGACTGCCAAGCTCGCACCTAGCCGAAGTCCGACCACGGCAGTCTGATCAAGGTGAGCCTGAGCCCGTAGGGTCGCGGCCGCCACGCCGATACCCCTGAGCCAGTGGTCCCAGAGGTCCTTGTCGTCGCGCAGGTCCAGCGATTCCCCGACCCCCAAGAGGTCGAAGCGAAGCACTGGAAACCCTGCCTGCTCCAGCTTCTGGGCGAGGATTAGCAGGGAGCGATGAGCGCATCGACCATCCCGGCCGGGGGGCGCGCAGATCAGAATGCCCGTGTTACGACGCTGCGACGCATCGGGAAGGTGAAGCCAGCCGACGTGACCCTCAAATTCAAGGGGATGAGGTCGACTTGTCGCCATCAGAACAGACTCTAGTCCAAGCCCAGCTGCGGCCGTTGAGCAAGCAACAGTCGCGCCGAGCTCTCCCGCATCCGCGAGTTTCCGATCATCAGTGGCGCAGAGGTCAGGTCGCGAACATGTCGCGACACGCTGAAGTCGCCAGTTCTGGCATAGCCCGCAAATCCGCAAACGGTCAGGGCCTCACGGGCGACATGCAGGCAGGTTTCAGACACGGCTGTCTTCAGACCGTTATCAGAGGCTGCGGCCGCAACACTAGGCGCGGCAGGCACCTCCCAGTCGAACCGGTCGAGGGCGACCTGCAGACGCGCCTCAGCCAATTGCAGGTCTTCGACCGCCTCAGCAAGGGTCAGGGCACCGTGCGGCAGGTCAGTGTCACCAGGCTTACGTTTGGCACGCAGGAAGGCTCGAGCTCGGGCAATCGCGTCGCCGGCAATCCCGGTCCAGATGGCTGCCCATAGGATGTGAGACACTGGAACCATGGTCGCCGCAGCAATTTCAGCGAACGGCGCTGGAAGTACCTGAGCGGTCGAACCCGTTCCCGAGACGAGGAACGCCTCTGTTCCAGTGCCGCGCATACCCATGGCGTCCCAGGTGCTCTTGCGTTCGAGGGTCAATCCGTCCTGATCAATCAGGGTCATGACTTGGTCACCTTGAGGCGCACCTTCGTGAGCTCTTGATGTAACTAGCAAGGCATCAGCGCTGGCACCGTAGGACACCGCCGTGCCGCTCTTGACCAAGCTGAACCTGTCGCCCTCGCGAACGATGGCGCAATTGCTAGTGCGCATGCCCCCGCCGATGCCCTCTTCTGAGGTCACTGAAGCTAGGAGCAATTGTTCGTTTTGGACGCGCCGGAGAAAGTCAGCATGCCAGCCATTGGCGGAGGAGTGTCGGACCAAGCAGGCGACCTGAATATGGTGCATCGCCAAAATCATGCCGGAACTGCCGCAGGCACCAGCCAGGGCTTGGCAGTGCTGCGCGACCTGGGCCAAGCCCGCCCCGGGACCATCTAGGGCTGTTGGCACGAGGGCACTTAACAGCCCATGCTCGCGCAGGGCTGCAAAGGTCTCCGCCGGGAACCGCCCTTCGGCGTCTACCAAGGGTGCGGCTTGACGCGCGATATCGATCACACTTTGCGCGATTGTGCCCACAGCAGGTGAAGCGCCAACGACGGGTACGGTTTGCCGGGCGCTCATTGGTGCCCCTCGCCCAGTGTCAGTGTTGCGTTCATTGCCCCGTTCCAAGCCCCATTCGTCCGATGGCATCTTAGCGTGTGGTGCCTTGAGAGTCCTTAATGCTCAAGCTCCCCAATGTTTAAGCTCCAGCGACGAGTGCGCGCCAAACCGGCTCTAATCGCACAAGGTCTTCATCGGTTGAACCGAGGATATGCCTCTGACCCTCAAACGCCACGCCGGTCAGATCGCCGCGGCGCCATCGCAGCCTAACGCCGCTCACAATGCCGTCGCGAACTTGCAGGAGTTGAAAGCGGGGCGGCAAGGGATAGACCGCCGAAATCTGAATTTTCGCACCGCCTTTGGAAAGATCGGTGATCGCACAATCTGCCCAAAGCGTTCCATTCGGCCCATAGAGGGCGCGCGCCCGCAGGCTGGTGGCTTCACGCGGATCGACTCGGCGATCTAGAAAGGTCTGTTGGGCGTTCACAACCCAAACTTACAGCAGACCCGTTAAGAATGAGTCGCCCAGACGTTATCGCGACCGCCCCCGTGCACTGACCGGCCAGATACCAACCAGGGTGTCGTCTTTCACAACATGGTAATTGTCATAGAGATCGACCGTAGGATCGCAGTGCGGAATTGACAGAATGACTCGGTCGGAGACCACGAGTTGGGTGCCAATGTCTGGCGCAATTACCGCCCCATGTTCGTCGCCCATAAAGGCAAACCGGGCACCCTGCGGCGCACCTTGCGCCACCCTCGGCGGCTCGCCCTCGGTAGCAAAGGCCTTGAAGCCGGCGTCTACCGTCACCAGCGACTTGGCATTGGCGCTGACCACCCGGGCATCCACGAAGAGCGAGGTCTCATAGGGACAGGCCTCGTTGCCAAGTCCGGCCAGATCGCAGACCCGGTATTGGTCGTCCATGAACACATAGGAGCCGACCTGCAGTTCGGTAAACACGCCCAGCTCCAGATCAATTCGGTGGGTGCCCGTGCCCGATCCTGTGACGATGGCTGGCGGGCTCCCCGCCTCCACCAGGGCAGCGATCACGCTCTGAAGATAGATTGTGCGTTCCTGCACAGCTGCCTGCCGCTCTGCGAAGCTCTCGACGTGCTGTTCTCGGCCGCAATAGAATTGCACGCCAGCATAGGCCAGGTTCGGCGTAGCTGCGATCACCCTCACAAGGGCGACAGCCGCCTCGGGGGAGGCGACACCGGTACGGCGAATGCCTGGGTCGATATCGATGAACACGCTCAAAGGCTGTGCAAGGGAGGCCGCTTGCGCCAGGGCCGCCACATTGGCCGGGTTGTCCACCACCACAGACAGGCGTTCACAACGGTCGTTCAAGGCGATCAATCGCGTGATGGCACCGGGCGATACCACCGGTGAGGTGATGTGCAAGCCATCGATCCCGCCCTCGGCCAAGGTTTCCGCCTCGCCTAGCTTAGCGCAGCATTGCCCCACCGCGCCGGCCGCTATCTGACGCTGGGCGATATCGATGCTCTTATGGGTCTTGGCGTGGGGGCGCAGTTGCACACCCTTGCTCGCCGCCAGTTTCGCCATGGCAGCGATGTTGCGATCCAGGGCCTCAATATCCAACACCAGAACCGGCGTGTTGAGACTGCGCCGAGACCCCTGACGGCCGATCAGTTCACCATGCAGGCGTTGGTCAAAGGACTGGCTCATCACAGGTTCCGTTAGCTAAACAGTTCGGCCAAGTGGGCGTTGAGGAACTTAGCCTGCGGATCGAACCCGCGACGAACTTCTCGAAACCGCTCAGCCATCGGATAGAGCGCAGTGACGTCGTCTCGAGTTAGAGTGTGACGCTTGGCCCAGTGGGGGCGCCCCCCTGCGGCGCGGAACATCTTTTCGGCTTCTGCGAACAGCTT
>JANPNB010000538.1:0-8672 GCA_031427275.1 Alphaproteobacteria bacterium
TGCACTTTGAGCATCTGAACCAGGCGCTTGATGCAGGTTGGCCGGTATTCTCCGAAAAGCCCATCGTCCGCACAGTGGACGAGAGCTACGCCATCACCAAACGCCTGTCGGCTAGTGGCAATCCACCCCTGTTCATCGGCCTAGTTATGCGCTCCATGTCCATCGTCCGCGAGACCATCGCGCGGTGTGAAAGCGGCGAGTTGGGCGAAATCATCTCTATCGATGCCACCGAGCATCTTCCCCCTGAGCACGGCGGCTACCTGGCCCGCAACTGGCGACGGAAGACAGAATGGGGTGGCTCCTACCTCCTCGACAAAGTCTGCCATGACTTCGATATCTTCGGGCGCATTGCCAAGTCCCGCCCGGCCAAAGTGGCCAGTTTCGGCGGTCGCCGCATCTTTACCGCCGTCCGCACCAATGTGCCTAAGACCTATGACAATGGGGAAGCTGCATATGCCTTGCTCGACGCGGGTTGGGCCGGGGCCAATGATAGCTTCCAATCCGATATGGACGTCACCGACCACCAGACCGCCATGCTGGAATATGAAAACCAGATCCGCCTGACCTTTCACGCCAACAGCCACGTCGCCCTGCCTGAGCGGCGTTGGTACATCGCGGGCACTGAAGGCACCCTGATCGCCGACCTGGTGCGCAACAAGCTGATGATCCGAGGCGCTCTGGATCGCCGCAAGCCCGAGCGCATCGACTATGGCGGGCTCACCGCCGACAGCCATAACGGCGCCGACCAAGCCATGGCCCGCGACCTGCTGGCCACCCTGGAGAGCGGCACGGCCTTCCCTGTGACGCCCTTCGAGAGCATCGAGGCCGGCTTGACCGTCATGGCTCTTGATCAAGCGATGGATGCCGGGACGATGCTCGACTGCGGAGAGATGTGGGCGGGGTATGACGCGGCGCGGGGCTGGTGAGCTGCCTCTGACGTCACCCCTGAAACTCGTCTAGAAATAAGTAGAGTCCGCTCCTTGGAAGGAACGGACGAATGAAGCGATCAAGGTTTAGCGAAGAGCAGATCACCGGGGTTCTGCGCGGGCAGGAGACGGGGCTCACTGTGGCTGAGCTATGCCGCAAGCATTTTTTGAGCGCTCCGACGTCTTACAAGTAGAAGGCCAAGGTCGGCAGAATGGCTAGAGTTAGGATTGCGAAGAAAAGAAGACCCATAAGCCGCTGGATGCTGAAATGCATCGAGCCTGTGCTATTTTTTTCGGCTTTTGGGGAGGCATCTTTGTAGTTGGCACCTTGGTAGTCAGTGTTCTTTAGGGTGACCTGTCCATCGAAATTCGCCTTCATATAGGCATGACCCAGCCCATCGAAATTGAGTTCCTTCTCGATGTCGCGAGCTTTCTCATTCGCGACCTCGCCCCAGAATCGATTGCGATCGTAGATCCTGCACCAGAAGAAAATCGTTCCGCCGGCGAATAGCGCGAACAACAATCTTGAGCAGAGATCGTTTGCGGGCAGT
The DNA here is from genome assembly GCA_031427275.1 of Alphaproteobacteria bacterium. Classification (GTDB taxonomy): domain Bacteria; phylum Pseudomonadota; class Alphaproteobacteria; order Caulobacterales; family Caulobacteraceae; genus Phenylobacterium. Next base: position 1,478 of record JANPNB010000538.1, read on the forward strand.
TTCAAAATGCCAGTGACGACGGCAGCCATAATGACGACTAGGCCTGCGCTTATCGTCCACGACAGCGTGTCATAGTGACGTTTTTCCGAGAAACATTGCTCGTATGCTACGAGCAGCGCATTTCCAGTCATTCGATCCCGCCTCCTGATAGATCACCACGGACATAGTGGCGGTTTTCGTACTCCGAACCTAGTCACCTCTTGTTTGCGTAGTGACCTGTCCCTGAAATCTTGGACCGGATTTCGCTTGATTTTTCTCGTGATGAGGCACGGGCCTTTAAGCGAGTGAGGGATGAAGCGCTAAAATCGTCAAGGCAATCAATCCCGTTCGTCACCCACGAAGTACCCTCGCCATGGCCTATCTTATCTGCCCTGGAATCTCCAGCTAGGCGACAAAAGCAAAGATACCCAAGAGCCGTTCTTGCTCATCGACCGGCCCTACGATCATTGCTACCCTAAACCGCCGCCCGAACCGCCTCAGCCACCCGGTCTTCCTTCAGCTTCTCCGCCACCAGGAACGCCAGCTCCAAGGCCTGCTCGCCGTTCAAACGCGGATCGCAGTGGGTGTGATAACGATCCGCAAGGTCGCCCTCTGTCAGAGCCCGAGCCCCGCCCAAGCATTCCGTCACGTTTTGGCCTGTCATCTCCAGATGCACGCCGCCGGGATGGACGCCCTGTGCCTTGCAGATCTCCACAAAGCTCTTCACTTCCGAGAGAATACGGTCAAACGGCCTTGTTTTATAACCATTATTGGCTGTCAGCGTGTTGCCGTGCATCGGGTCGATGGCCCAGACCACTTCCCGACCGTCGCGCTTGGTAGCGTCCAACAGCGCTGGTAACCGGCCCGCAATCTTATCCGAACCAAACCGCCCGTAGAGCGTCAACCGCCCCGGCTCGTTCTTGGGGTTCAGCACGTCGATCAGGCGCAGCAGCTCGTCGGCCTCCAGGGTCGGGCCGACCTTCACCCCGATGGGGTTCTTGATCCCGCGGAAATATTCTACGTGCGCCCCGTCCAACTGACGCGTGCGCTCGCCGATCCAGACCATGTGGGCCGAAGTATCATACCATTCGCCCGAGGTGCTATCGATGCGGGTCATCGCCTCTTCAAAGCCCAACAGCAGGGCTTCGTGGGCCGTGAAGAACTCCACACGGTGCAGTTCAGGCTGGCTCTCCGGCGTGACGCCAATGGCCGCCATGAAGGTCAAGGCCTCAGAGATCTTCTCCGACAGCTCGTGATACCGCGCGCCTTGCGGGCTGTCATTGACGAAGCCCAAGGTCCAACGATGGATGTTGTGGAGATCGGCATAACCGCCGCCGGCAAAGGCGCGCAGCAAGTTGAGCGTCGCCGCCGATTGGCCATAGGCCTGCAACAGGCGTTGGGGATCAGGAGCCCGGGACTCCGCCGTGAACTCCATTCCATTGATATTGTCGCCGCGATAGGAGGGCAGTTCCACTCCGCCGATGGTCTCCACCGCCGATGACCGCGGCTTAGCGAATTGGCCAGCCATCCGACCCACCTTGACCACCGGCTTGCCGCCGGCAAAGGTCAACACCACCGCCATCTGCAGGATCAGCCGGAAGGTGTCGCGGATATTGTCGGCGTGGAATTCCTTGAAGCTTTCGGCACAGTCGCCGCCCTGCAGCAGAAAGGCTTTGCCCGCCGCAACATCGCCCAACAGGCTCTTCAGCCGCCGCGCTTCGCCTGCAAACACCAGAGGCGGCATATTGCGCAGTGTCGCCTCAACGCTGGCCAGCGCCGCCGCGTCGGGATAGTCGGCGGGTATGTGCTTGGCTTCCTTGGCGCGCCAAGAGGCCGGGGTCCAGTGTTGGGTCATTGCATCCTGCTTCTGCCCCCGCGTTCAGGCGGGGGCCGGGCGTTCTACTCCAAAACCTGCGGCCACGTCGAGGTTTTGCCTTCGCCAGCAGGGATGGGGCCATAAAATCTTAGACCGAGCTCATTCGTTTACCGATTTACCCTCCCCTGCGGCCCGGACCAGCTGAACAAACTCCGCGCGGATGCCAAAGGGGTCAGACCCGCGCGCGTCCTGGGCCAAACTGGTGATCTGCCGCCAACCAAAGCCATCGGAGACCCACGGATCATGGCGTAACTTTTGGCCAAATGCGGCCACCGCCAGCGCCCAGCGGGTCGCTTCAGGGGCTTGATCCACAGATTGGGATTGATCAGCCAGACCGATACGGCGGTCGATCAGACGCGATAGACCCTCACCGGGCAGTTTGTAACGGACCTTCAGGAAAGCGAGCTCCCTGACATTGCCCGGCGCATTCTCTGGCCGGGCGCTCGTATAACGCAGGGGATCGACAGAACCAGGAGTGCCGTTGGGCGTAATCTCATAGAGGGCTGTCACCGAGGTGCCTGACCCGACATCCCCGGCATCGACCTGATCATTGTTGAAATCCTCTCGGTTGAGCAGTCGCGTTTCATAGCCGATCAGTCGGTACTCCGAGACCGCGGCAGGGTTGAATTCCACCTGGATCTTCACGTCATTGGCGATGGGGAACAGCGACCCGGAAAAGTCGTCGCGGAAAGCCTTGCGGGCCTCAGACAAGGTGTCGATGTAGCCTGCGGTGCCGTTGCCGTTCTGAGCCAGAGCTTGCATCATCGTGTCGTTGTAATTGCCGCGCCCGAAGCCGTAGACCGACAAATAAACGCCGGTCTTTCGCTTCTCGACGATGAAGTCCTTGAGCTTGGCGGGATCGGCAACGCCGACATTGAAATCCCCATCGGTAAGCAGGATCACCCGGTTGACGGCCCGCCGATCAAAGTTCTCTCGGGCCAGACCATAGGCCAGCGCCAAACCTTCACCGCCCGCCGTTGAGCCGCCCGATTGCAGGGCACCCAGCGCGCACCGCATCTTGAGCTTCTGGCGACCATCGGTTGGTGCCAACACCGCGCCCGCTGAACCAGCATAAGCGACCATGGCCACACGGTCTTGGGGTCGAAGCTGGTCGATCAATAGGTTCATAGCCTTCTGAGCCAGCGGCAGCCTATCTGCCGACGACATCGACCCGGACGTGTCGATCAGGAACACCAGGTTCAACGGCGGTTGTTCATCCCGAGGGATATCATAGCCCTGCAGGCCGATATGGATGATCTGGCGATGGGCCGACCAAGGCGACGGCGTCACGGCGACAAAAGGTTTGAACGGGACGCTTTTGTCGGTCGGGCGGGCATAGCCATAGTCAAAGTAGTTGATCAGTTCCTCGACCCGTACCGCATCGGCGGGTGGGCGTTGACCGTCATTGAGGAACCGGCGGACATTGGCATAGCTGGCCGTATCGACATCGACGGACAAGGTAGAAACCGGCTCCTGAACGGTCTGATGGATGGTGTTATGGGCGGCGTGTGGATAGCGTTCGGTGTCGATGTCGCCCGGTCTTGGCGGAGCTGGCGGCGGCGGATATGGCATGCCGCGCGTTCTCGCGTCGCCGACGGCCATCTCGTGCATCACCATGGGCACACTCGGCTGAGCAACCTTGCCGGATGACGGCATCATCCGTCGCAACGCCGGGGCACCGCCGACGTGATTTCCGCCGCGTGCTTCCCAGTCTTGTTGGTGAAAACCTAAGGCTTCACAGGCCTTGGTGGTCGGTTCACCATCGAGAAGTGGCCGGGAACCAGCAATTGCCGGACCAGGAGTTGCCGTAGCGGTGGCCAGGCAAATTGCCAGACGGGTGAGCTTTGAGAGGATGGGCATAGGGCGTGTCGCTCCTGCTATCCCCCCAAGGCGCAGCTTGCCGCGCGACCTGTGGCCAAATCGCGACCCGATCAAGGCGCAGTCAGGGCGGCTCTATTTCAACAGATCATAGGCCCGGGCGATCTCCGGGCGCTCGGCGACCGTGGCGGGGAAGGTCGGATTGACCCTGATCTTGGCGATCTGCTCAAACGCATATCCCAGGGAAAGAAGTTTGGCTTCCGACCATGCCGGACCCATGAACGACAATCCGACGGGCAATCCCGAGACATAGCCCATCGGTACGGTCAGATGCGGATAGCCAGACACCGCCGAAAGCGTCGAGGGTGGGCCAAAAATGCGCGTGCCATTCACCGGATCGACAATGCCGCTCGGACCGCTCCAGGCGATAAGGGCAGTGAGGTTATTCTCGCTTAGCAGCCGGTCGATGCCCTCTGGCCCTGCTAATCGCTTTCCGTCAGACTTGGCTTTCAGATAGGCCGGATCGTCCAGCCCTCCACCAGCTTGGCTGGCAAGGAAGGTCTCCTGACCAAACAGAGCCAGTTCGCGCGGCTCGGCGGCATTGAAGGCGATCAGATCGGCCAGCGTGCGGGTCGGCACCTGGGCTGGATTGGTTGAAGCCAGATAGGCATTGATCCCGGCTTTAAATTCAGTGCGCAGGATGATCTGTTCGGCCGCACCAACGGCTTCGAGGTCTGGAACTTTCACATTGAGCAGCACGGCCCCGGCGGCCTTCAGCGTCGCCAGAGACTGCTCGAACACCTCATCGGCTTGAGGTGAACGCCCGGCGGTGATCCGCAGTATGCCCAGCCGCGCACCCTTCAGTGCATTCGGATCGAGCGACTTCAGATAGTCCACAGCGTGCGCATCGGCTTCGACCGTTGCCGGATCATCAGGGTCAGTTCCAGCAATGGCCGTGAGCATCGCCGCAGCATCAGCGACATTGCGGGTCATGGGGCCCGCAGTATCCTGGCTGACCGAAATCGGCACGATGTGGCTGCGCGACACCAAACCGACCGTGGGCTTGAGCCCAACCAACCCGTTGATCGCTGCTGGGCAGACGATAGAGCCGTCTGTCTCTGTACCAATCCCGCCGCCCGCGAACCCCGCAGCAATGGCCGCACCAGTCCCGGCGCTGGAGCCACAGGAACTGCGGTCCAAGCCATAAGGATTGCGCACCAAGCCGCCTAACGCGCTCCAGCCACTGATAGAGCGACTAGACCGATAATTGGCCCATTCCGACAGGTTGGTCTTGCCCAGGATCACCGCCCCGGCGTCGGTCAATCGCCGGACCAGGGGCGCGTCGCGGTTGGTGACGTTGCCTGCCAGAGCCAGAGAACCCGCCGTCGTGGCGGTATCGTCGGCAGAGTCGATATTGTCTTTCAGCAGGATCGGCACCCCGTGCAGAGGGCCGCGTACCTTCCCGGCCTTACGTTCGGCGTCGAGCGCCCGCGCGTCGGCCAGGGCGTGGGGGTTGAGCGCGATGATGCTATTCAGGCGCGGACCTTGGCGATCGAGCGCCCTGATGCGGGCGAGATAAACCTTGGTGATGCTTCGCGAGGTTTCAGCGCCGGAAGTCATCGCGGCCTGCAGCTCAGCGATAGAGCCAGAGGAAAGATCAGCAGCCTTGGCCGAGTTTGCGGTGGCCATAGCAAACAGCCCCACGAGCATCCCCACGATCGTGCGCACTACCATACCGCCGCTCCAAGCTGCTCGCGAACGGGTCACTCTACATTGGCACTACAAGGTGGAGGCAAGCAGAATAGTCAGACGCCCTCATCGCTGATGTCGTAGTTCACAGCGGTGGACGAGACGCGGGGTTCGTGGTGTTTGGCGAAAGCCTCGGCCGGAGGGACACATGACCGATAGCATCCAATCCCTAAAAGCCCAGGCCGTGGAGATCACGGGTCTGTCGGACTTTGGGTCGCCTTGGTTTGAAGGACCGCTAAGCGCCTGGGTCGCCGACCTTAGCGGACCGCTGCAAACCAGCGTCGCCGTGCATCTGTTCAAGCGGTTGGCCGTGACCAATCTCTGTCGGCGGCTGGAGGTGATGGATTGGCTGCATCGTCATCCAGAGATTGACGACGTCGAAATCCCGCCGATCCTCTACATCACCGGCCTGGAGCGCAGCGGCACGACCTTCCTTCACAACCTTCTGGCTCTGCATCCCTTGGCCAGAGCGCTGTTGCGCTGGGAACTGATGCGACCGGCACCGCCACCGAAGTCTGTGACCTACCGCACCGATCCGCGGATCGCGCAGGTACAGGCCGCGGTTGACCGGCAGCGGGGCACGCCGCTCGAGCACATGCACTGGGTCAATGCTGACGATCCGGAGGAGTGCACCTGGGGTGCCATCGACTGCACCGGCCTTATGGGGCGGGCCCCAATGATGATGACGCCAACCTGGAACCGCTGGCTGGCGACCCATGACCTCACGCCGTCTTTTGTGGAGTATCGCCGCCTGATCAAGCTACTGATCTGGCGCAATCCGTTGCCGCCTGGCGGCCATCTGGTGCTCAAGAGTCCGCAGAATTCGCGAAACATCGGTCATTTTGCGGCTGCGTTCCCCGAGGCCAAATTCGCCCTGACCCACCGAGATCCTTTTCGTGCCTTCACCTCAGTTTGCGCGTTGCTTGAAGGCACACTCGGACCGATTTGCGCTGACCATGACTATTGGCGTTCCGGAGGTCCGGGGATGGAGGTTGTGACAGAGGCCGCTGACCGAGCCCTTTCCTGCATGGTCGCCCATGATCAGGCATCGTTGTCGAAAGTGGTGTCCGTCGCCTATCCACGACTTGTGCAGACGCCCGCCGAAGTTGTCGCGGAAATCTACCTGGCGTGTGACATGGAGGTCCCCGCAGATCTTGCCGCGAGGATTGAGACCTTCACCACCGCCCAAGCCTCCGGAAAGCGGGCATCTCCGCCCACCGCGCTTCCGACCTTCGGCCAGGACCACGCTGCATTCCTGGCCCGTCCGACCATCGCCGCCTATTGCTCCCACTTCCGGGTTGAACCCGAAACGACGCGGCTGACGGGTGCCTAGCCCGGAGTGCAAGGTGCCGCTTGGTACGTGGACCAAACACGAAGGTAACTTATCATGACCCCCACCATCACCGCCTTTGAGAGTTCACCTGATCGCGGCCGGGGGCTGGCGCGAGACATGGGGGTTCGGTGGGCGCTTGAAGAGGTGGGCCAGCCTTATGAGGTTCGCTTAGTTTCGTTCGCGCAGATGAAGGAAGCCGCGCACTTGGCGCTGCAACCCTTTGGGCAAATCCCGACCTTGGAGGACGGCGATCTGGCCCTGTTCGAGTCCGGGTCAATCGTATTTCATATCGCCCAGCAACACGCCGGTCTGCTACCCGACGACGCCAATGCCCGGGCGCGCGCGATCACCTGGATGTTTGCCGCATTGAGCACGGTGGAGCCGCCGATCGTTGATCTCCAAATCGCCAAGTTGGTAGAGGCCGACAAGCCCTGGTCCGC
>JANPNB010000539.1:0-2361 GCA_031427275.1 Alphaproteobacteria bacterium
GTGACCGGTCAACTGGCGGCGGGCAGGACAGCGATTGATCTGTTGCAAGCCGCGTTCCCGCCCGGATCGATTACCGGTGCCCCCAAGGTGCAGGCGATGAAGCTGATTGCACAGTTGGAGCCGCCGCGCGGTCCCTATTGCGGCACGATGTTTTGGGCGGGTTGCGACGGAGCCTTTGATAGCAGTGTGCTGATCCGTACGGTGAGCTTTGAAGAAGACCTGGAGGGTTGGCAGTTCGAGGCCCGCGCAGGTGCGGGGATTGTCGCGGAGAGCGACCCCGCCTCCGAGCGGCTTGAGACGGAGGCGAAGATTGCAGCATTGCTGCGCGCCCTGACTGATGCACCAACATGATCAGCCTTGATGATCGTGGACTGCTGCTGGGTGACGGCTTGTTTGAGACCATACTGGCGGTGGATGGGGTTTTCGATCATCTCCCGGCTCATCTTGACCGGCTGGCGGCGGGCTGCGTGACGCTGGGTCTCCCGGCGGTGAATTTTACTGAAGCGAGACGGGTGGCTGAGGCAGCTTTGAGCCAATATCCCCACGGTCGCATTGCGGTCAGGCTAACCCTTACCGCAGGGTCGGGGGGGCGAGGATTGGATCGACCAGAGCAGCCTGGCCCCGTACTCTTTGCAACCGCCAGCCCGTCAGCAAAGCCCGTTGGCCCAGCTCGACTGATGGTTTCGAGCCTGCATCGCAATGCCGGTTCACCCACTTGCCGGATCAAGTCTCTATCCTATCTGGAAAACGTGCTGGCGCGGCGTGAGGCCAAGCTCGTCGGTGCAGATGAGGCGCTGCTTTTGAACCATCGCGGCGAGATCGCCAGCGCCAGCGCCAGCAATGTGTTCTGGCTGAGCCACAACATCCTGAAGACCCCTGCCTTATCCTGTGGGGTATTGGCTGGGATCGCGCGAGGCAGGGTCTTGGACCGAGCTCGCGAACTCGGGCTTGCAACACAGGAGGTGTGTGAGCCACAGGAAGCGCTCGATCAGGCAGGTCTCATATTCCTGACAAACAGCCTGATTGGCGTGCGCCAAGCCTATATTGGGCACTGTGGCGACCATCCGCTGATTGCCACCTTGGCGAAGACCTTCCCCGGTTAGGCCGCCTCGGCCAGTTCGGGCGCCGCAACGGGGGTTGACCGGCGAACCATCTCAGTCGAGCTTTCAGGAGGGCTGCGTAGACTAGCGCGTTGGGGGCTAGCATTGAGCTCTTCGGGCGTCAGCAGGAAGCCCAGCGCCCGAACGCGATCACCCAGGCTCGTCTTGGAGGTGAGGATAGAGAGGGCTGGAGCCAGGATCAGGGGCAGAACGATCGGCGAAAAGACGAAGAACAGGTCAGGTCGCGCCAACAAAGCCGCAGCGAACACCATGCCCGCGCGCAATTCCCAAGCATGGAAGGCGCAAGCCTGCGACCAGCTCCAACGCGCGGCCTCCCGCTGTTGGGTGGTCCAGCCGGAGTCTTTGCCCATGAAGATTTGAATGAGCATCCGCGTGTGGCTGACCATCATCATGGGGGCCATCACCATCGACATGATCATTTCGAGCGCGACACCTTTGGCGACTGCGGTGGAGCCACCGAAAGCTTGGCGTTCTTCCTGACGGATCATAACCAGCAGGCTGCCCAGCAGTTTCGGACCAAACAGCAAGAGCCAGGTCAGGGCGGACATCCAGACCAAGGCCATGCCGTCATGACGCGGCAACACGATGGTTCGCCAGCCGTGAAGAGTCGCGATCTCCTCCAGCTTGGGAGCGGTCTGGAACTGGATGACCAAGCCGGTGAGGAGAGACATGAACCACAGCGGTGAGGCCCAGTAGGCCAGAATGCCTATGACCATCTGTAGTCGGCTCATCGCGTGTAGGCCAGGGGCGGACAGAAGCTTCAGGTGCTGCATGTTACCCTGACACCAGCGACGGTCCCGACTCATGAAGTCCTGCAAGGACGGCGGCGTTTCCTCGAAACTGCCATCAAGGGCAGCGGTGAGGTGCACGCCCCAGCCCCCGCGCCGCAGCATCGAAGCCTCGACGACGTCGTGGCTCATGATATGGCCGCCGAACGGCTTGCGGCCCTTAAGGACCGGTAGCCCGCAGCACTGAGCGAAGGCCCGAACGCGAACAATCGCGTTGTGGCCCCAATAACTGGACTCCGACCCAGACCACCAGGCCAGACCCGCACCGGCCACGCGGCCGTACAAACGCACGCCAAACTGTTGGGTTCGCGCGTAAAGACTCTTGGCTTCAATGATAATCGGCGTTGTTTGGATCAGACCCAAGTCAGGCCTGCGCTCCATTGCCTCTACAAGGTGGCAGATGGTTTCGCCGGTCATGGTGCTGTCGGCGTCGAGGATCAGCATATGCTCAT
>JANPNB010000540.1:0-1595 GCA_031427275.1 Alphaproteobacteria bacterium
GCCACCGCCCATTGGATGGCCCGCCAATCGCCCGAGGATATCGCCCGCTGGGCCTGGATATGCTTGCGCCACGAGGTCGATTACCGCCGCTCCCTCTTTTTGGGCGAAACCGCGCATGCCCGCACCTGGGTTGCCATCGCACCACAGGGTCCACGCTTTGACCGCTATGTCCGCATAGACGGCCCGGACGGTGCCATGTGCGCCCAAGCCGTTACGACCTGGTGCCTGATCGAAGCCAGCACTGGGCGGCCAAACGCGTGACGCCGGAGATGGTGGCGAGGTTTCTATAGGTGCTCGAGCTCTGGGCTGCCGAATGCGCGGAAGTGATTCAGGCGCATCGGGATAGCTGCACGGCTGATCGCAGTGATCTGAGAAACCCCTCATCCGACCTTGCTCCGCAAGGCCACCTTCTCCCGCAAGGGAGAAGGACCGATTTAGCGCCAATACTCAGATTCCCGAGCTTGCACGCAAGTTTCCTTCTCCCCCTGCGGGAGAAGGTGGCCCCGTGGAACGGGGTCGGATGAGGGGTCGCGCTGCCGTCTCCAGGTTGCAGCGGCGACGGCTCAAGTGCGTACATCCGGTAGACACTGGGGGAGGATTTGAACGCGCCTTAACTTCCAAGCCCGGTCCAGGCCACGAACGGGTTCAGCACAAACAGTGGAGTGTGCGGCGCGATCCCCAACTCCGCATAACTAAAGCTGAGCTCGGTCTGGCCCATGGCGAAGGACTGGCAGCGGTCCAGTCGCTTGCGGCCAAAGGCCAGGGTCACCTCGCCGCCTTTGCGTTCAACGAAGAAGGCGAAATCCTCTTTCTGGGTACAGCCATTGGACGACACCTGAATGGTGATCCCGTCGCGCGCAGCCTTCGCCGAATAGAGCGGCTCCAACTCGCCCAAGGCGCTGGGGGCCACAGTGGCGCAACCAGTCATCAGCCCAAGGCTCGCCAAGATCAGAAGTCGACGGTTCATCGCCGCATTCCGCCACACATCGCACCAAAGCAAAAGGCCCCGGAGCGATCCGAGGCCTTCGCAAATATCGTAGGTGTTCGGCGACCGGTTACGACGCGTAGAACTCGACCACCAGATTGGGCTCCATCTTCACCGGATAAGGCACTTCGGCCAGTTCCGGCGCGCGGATGAATTTGGCGGTCATTGCCTTTGCGTCGACCTCGACATAGTCGGGCCATTCGCGTTCACCCGATTGCAGGGCTTCCAGCACCAACGCCATGTTCTTGGAGCGCTCACGCACCGAGACGATGTCGCCGACCTTGACGCGATAAGAGGCGATATTGACCTTCTTGTCGTTGACCAACACGTGGCCGTGGTTGACGAACTGACGCGCGGCAAACACGGTCGGCACGAACTTGGCGCGGTAAACGATGGCGTCCAGACGGCTTTCCAACAGGGCGATCAGGTTTTCCGAGGCATTGCCCTTACGGCGCGCGGCTTCGGTGTAGGTGCGGCTGAACTGCTTTTCAGTCAGGTTGCCGTAATAGCCCTTCAGCTTCTGCTTGGCGCGCAGTTGCAGGCCAAAGTCAGAGACTTTCTGCTTACGGCGTTGACCATGCTGGCCTGGGCCATAGGCGCGGTTGTTGAT
>JANPNB010000541.1:0-8917 GCA_031427275.1 Alphaproteobacteria bacterium
GCGATAGTGTCGAAGCTGAGGTCCTTCATGGCCCCGCCTTCCTCGCGGAAGGCTTCGAGCTTGGTGACGACCGCGATCTCATCGGGGAAGGTAGTTTGGGCTTCGGTGGCCAACCAATGCAGGAACTTGGCTAGGGCCACGCCGTCGCGGACATGGGCCTCTGTCGTGCCTGCGATTTCGACGGGGTTCTTGCAGGCGCGAGGCAGGGCGCAGGGATCGTCGCCGCGGACGACTGTGGCTCCGGCATCGGCAAGGGCCTCGAAATACCAGGCTGACGATTGGGCCGGATCGATCATGACCTTGCGGCCTTTGAGGTCAGCTAGTGCCCCAGCCAGGTCGTCAGGAGTTTCTAAGGCCACCCGATTGCCAAGCCAGGCGGGGAGATCCTTGGTGACTTTGGCAGGATCGAGGAATAGGCGGGCGGTGCCATCGGCTTTGAGGATCGCCTGAGCCAGAGGCAGGGGTGAGCGGATCACGTCGCCGCCACGCACATTGAACAGCCAGGCGATGGAGGTGGGGGCAGTGATGACGGCGGCGTCAGCACCTAGCGCAACGATGGCGGCACCGACCCGCGCGCGTTTGTCAGCGGACTCTTCGCCGGAATAGGCCAGGGTTTGGGGAACGACGGGGGCTTGGGGCTGGCTAGGTCGAAGGGTGCCCCAGGCCTCGTCGAGGGGGTTGGGTGTCACAGGCCTTAGCGTCGAGCCGGCCTTGGCGGCGGCGGCGCGCAGGCGTTCCAGGGCATCGGGGCTGTGCAGCCGAGGATCATAGCCCACCACTTGGCCCTTAGTGGTGGCGGCTTCCAGGTAGCCGGGCACGCCGCCCTCGACCAGATCGCGGTATTCGAAGGTTCCCCCGTCGACCTGATCGCGAACTTGCAGGGTGTAGCGGCCGTCGACGAACACAGCAGCCTTGTCTTTGAGGATTACGGCAGCTCCGGCCGAGCCGGTGAAGCCGGTAGCCCAGGCCAGGCGGTCATTGGCCTCGGGCAGGTATTCGTTTTGGTGCTCATCCTCATGGGGGATGACGAAGCCGTCCAGGCCTTGCGCGGCCATGGCGCGGCGGATCAACGGCACATGCTTGGGGCCGAAGGAGGGGTCGGTGGATTCTGTGAAGGTCTGATGCATAGGTAACATCTAAGCGCTTCGGGGCGGCTCGGCAAAGGTCGCGACTTGCCAAATCCAGCCTATAAGGGCAAAAACTCACCTATGGTCGCCATCGCTGCCCTCGGTTGTTCGAATTCCAACGGTCCCAACGGGGTCGTTCGTCTTCGCGCGCCATAGGCTAGCCAGACGTCCAGACCCCGCCATTCCGGCCGGGGTCTGATGCCAGAGCCCGTCCGATTTCATGCTATCGGAGCGCTCAAAATGACTGAAATTCCTGACAAACCCTGGTTTCCGCTAGAGACCGAACGCCTGATCCTGCGCGAGTTTCGCGACGATGATTATGCTGACGTGCATGCTTACGGGTCCGATCCCGCCGTGGCTCGGTTCATGGTCTGGGGACCGAACACGCCGGAGGTCAGCAAGACTTTTCTGGGCCTGCAGGTCGAGAGCCAGAAAACATGGCCCCGCAAGGATGTGACTTTGGCCATAGAACTGCGGGAGACCAGGAAGATGATTGGTTCCATTCGACTCTGGGTCGTCCAGGAGGAATGGGGGACTGCGGAGATTGGTTATAGCTTAGACCGTGCTCACTGGCGTCTTGGGTTCGCGTCTGAAGCTGCCGGCGCAATGATGCGGGCAGGGTTCGAGGTGCTGGAGTTGCGCCGGATCGTTGCCACCTGCGATGTCCGCAATCGCGGTTCATGGGGCGTAATGCGGAAACTCGGGATGCGGCGAGAGGGCAAGTTTACGCAAGACTGCCTTATCAAAGGCCGCTGGCGCGACACCTATAGCTACGCCATTCTCGCCGACGAGCGGCGTGCACGTCACTGATAATATTATCCGGGTATAATTGACACGAATAAGCAGCGGACCTAAGCAAGATGGAAATCGGAGCTAAGACATGACCCCTGACAGCATCTTTTCGTCCGCAAGCTTGGGTGCCATGGCCGCCTGGGTATTGTTGGCTTTGGCACCGATCCGGCGTGGGCCGATCATCATGGCTGCGCGGGCCGTTGGCGTAGTTTTGGCGGTGCTTTATGCCGTGCTGATCATCCGCGCCATGACCGGCAGCGGCGGACTGGGAGCCGATTTCAGCAAGCTGGCCAGTCTGGCCGCAGCGTTCAGTCATCCGCCGGTGATGCTGGTGGGCTGGATCCACTATCTGGCATTCGACCTGTGGGTTGGTGCTTGGGAGGCTGAGGTCGCACCGAAGTGGGGTATACCTCATTGGGCCTTGCTGCCCTGCCTGGGATTGACGTTCTATTTCGGCCCCATGGGATTGTTATTATTCCTGATTGTGGCGGGCGTGTTCCGACTGCTGAGGAAGGCTTAAATGGACAAAGCTGCGCGGCGTGAGGCTGTCCGTGACTATAAGGAACGCAAAGACGTCCCTGGCATCTTCAAGATCACCTGCGCGCCGAGTGCTGAAGTGTGGGTCGGCTCAAGTCGCAACCTCCCGACCCAACAGAACGGCATCTGGTTCCAGCTCAAGCTGGGCTCCGCACGCAGCAAGACGATGCAGGCGGCTTGGAAGACTCACGGCCCGGAAGCATTTGCCTTCTGCGTTGTCGAAGAGATCGAAACCCAGGACATCGAGCCCTACGTCCTTCAGCAGCGGCTGAAAGAACGCCTGACGCATTGGCGTCAGGCGTTGGATGCCGGACCTGTAGTAGATTAGTTCGGGACTTGTTCTGCAGGTACTGCGTCAACCCTCGTTTTTGCGGCCATAGCCGCATCCTCAGCGGCTTGAGCCCGACGTTCAGCGTTCATCCGACCGGTTTCAGCGGCAGATTGATTGGCGTTTGCCACGCTGACCGCAGCATTGGCCGTGGCCATATTTGCTGCGTTCGCCGCGCCTTGAGCTTGAGCCGCTGCGTCGTCGATGACGGCCTGATTAAGACTTTGCTCAGTCGCGGTTTCAAGCTGGGCCGTGTTTGGCTGACTGGTGAATACAAAGATTAGCGCCATCACGGCGATGACGGCCACGATAGTTGCGATCCACCAGCCTGTATTGCTAGACGCCGTCACTTCCCGACCCACGATGACAGGCTGTTCGACAACAGTGCGTTGCATGACGGGAGGAATTTCCGTGCTCATTAGGTTTGCTCCTAGGACGACGAAGTACGCCGATTGGGAGGTCAACGCAGCTCTAGCCAAAACCGTTCCTAACTGCGTACCAGCACAAGTGCCGACCAGGCGTCGCGGTGGATGCGGCGGGCCAGCCTGAACCCGCGTGAGCGGTAAGCGGCGAAAACCCTGCGCTCCTGGGTGCGGAGCAGGCCTGACAGAATCGCCACCCCGCCGGGCTTGAGCGCGCCCTTGATATCCTGAGCCAATGCCACGAGGGGTGGGGCGAGGATATTGGCGAAGACCAAGTCATAGGGGGCCGCCTCCCGAACCCGCCGATGGCCCAGCCCCGAGGCGTAGACAAAGCGAGCTGAGGCTTGGTTCAGTTTAGCGTTCTCCCGTGAGATACGCACCGAAGGGCGGTCGATATCAGTGCCGACAGCGACTCTTGACCCGGTGCGCGCGGCGGCGATGGCCAGAACACCCGTGCCAGCCCCGACATCCAGTACACGGTCGAAGCGCCGCGATTTGATCAGAGCGTCATAGGCGATCAGGCAACCGACTGTCGTGCCGTGGTGGCCTGTGCCGAAGGCCGCGCCCGCCTCAATCCGCAGATTCACCGTATGGATCGGCGCGCGACCACCGTCATGGGCTCCGTAGACAAAGAACCGGCCGGCGCGCACCGGCGGCAGGCCTGACAAGGCCATGGCCAACCAATCGGCGTCAGCGAGTTTTTCTACTAGTGTTTTGAGGGTTGGATAGGTGCCGAGTTTGGCTGCGAAGGCATCAGCCTCTGCCTGGGTTGTCGGGAAAGCGTCGATCCGCCAGATGTCGTGGTCTTCGTCTTCTTCGAGGATAGAGTAGGTCACAGACTCAAGCAGCGGATCGATATCAATCGCGGCAGCGGCGGCCTCAGCTACGGCGCGCGGGCCACGGGAAATGATCTGTAAAGCGTCCATTGGGATCGTCTAATCGCTGAGGTCGCGAAAGGCGAGAGCATCAGTTTTCGGGGTGTCCACTGCCACCGAGGATATCGCCGCTTTGGGAGGGATAGGAGGCCGCCGGTGGTGCCTCCGGCAGCGGCGCGACGGGCGCGCGGGGGGCCGGTGGAGGCGTGGGTACCGGTTCCGGCTCCAATAGCTCGGTATCCGGCGCGGAAGCGACGGGCATGTCCTTGCCACCCAGCCAGTCGGTGCCAATTACATAGTCAGGGACATTGTCGCCATAGGCGGCCATGGCGTCGCCGGAGCCGGTGTCGAAGGCGGGGCTTCCAACCGTCGCCACCGAGGTTTCGCGCGACCCGTCCAGCAGATCAGCTGGGCCCGGCCGCAATAGGCCGCCGGACCAGGTGCCGACCCACAGGGCCAGCAGACATCCCAAGCCTGTGACGATGAACCGGTGAACCCACATCGTCACAGCATATCCGGTTCGGGCGTGGCGGTCAGGCCATCGCGCGAGCGCGGGCCGTGGCAAGTTCGATCAGGTCGCAGACCTTGCCGATCAGGGCCTTAGGTAGGTTGTGACCCATGCCGTCCAGCATGTGCAGTTCCGAGCCGGGGATGACGGCGGCGGTGTCGTGGCCACCGGTCGGCGGTACCAATGGATCATCGTGGCCGTGTACGACGACAGTCGGTGCGGTGATGGTGGCGAGCGCAGCTCGGCGATCCCCGCTAGCGACGATCGCCGCCATTTGGCGCAAAAAACCAACGGGATAGAAGGAGCGCCTAAAGTTGGCTTCGGAGACAACCTTCTGCTCGGCAGCGTCAACGGGGTTGCCTTCGCCAGCCATAACACGGGCGCTGGCCACGCTGTGCTCCAGGAAGGCTTCCATATTCTCGCGCGGATCGGGGCCGCGATTGGAGAGGAAGGCCATGGCCTCAGGCTTGGCCGGGGGAAGGGCGGGGTTGCCGGTGGAGGACATGATCGAGGTCAGCGACAGCACCTTGGCCGGGTGCTCTGCCGCCATCATCTGGGCAATCATGCCACCCATGGAAGCCCCGACCACATGTGCCCGTTCATGTCCCAGTGCGCTGATCAGCGCCGCGCCGTCGGCGGCCATGTCGGAGAGTAGGTATGGGACGTCAGGCTTCTGACCGGTGGCCATGGCGGTATAGACTTGGGTCATATCCGGGGTGCCGGCCTCTTCCAGCTTGCCCGACAGGCCGATGTCGCGATTGTCATAACGGATCACCTGATAGCCGCGTCCGGCGAGGTCTTCGACCATCGCCATTGGCCACGCCGTCATCTGCGCGCCCAGACCCATGACCAGCAGCACAGGCTCACCTGTGGCCGGGCCGTGAACGTCATATTCCAGCGAAATGCCGTTGGCAGTGATCTGAGGCATGAGGTGTTTCCTGTGGGTGACTGGCGATCACTTTGGCCGGGGAGGAGGTGGAGTGCAAGCTGGGTTGCTTACCAAATCAGTAGATCCAGACCAGGCACGTCCTGGAAGTCTGTCGGGTTCTGGGTCACCAGCGTGGCCCGATGGATCAAGGCCTGGGCGGCGATCATACGGTCCAAGATCTTGCGACGCGAATATCCGGCGGCGTCCAGGATAGACGCATAGGTGTCTGCTGCAGCTTCATCGAAGGTCAGGACCGGGATCGTGGTGATTAAGGTGTCAAGACGTTGGCGTCGCGCCAGCCTCTGCGACAGGTCGCGATAGACCCCACCTTCTAACTCGACCCGGCTGATGATCGACATCAAGATGGGAGGGTTTAGGGCGATGACCTGAGCCGTTATCTTCGCATCTCCGTCCCGAAGGTGGATTAGGACATTGGTGTCGAGGAGAAACGCCATAGCTCAGAGCCCCGGCCGCTCCTGGATATCTTCGGTGTCGCGGACCTCGATGCTGTCCGGTCGGGGCAGGGTCGCCAATCGGGCGGCCATGTCCGTCAGGGACGGGCGGGCTGGATAGATGGTCAGCACGTCGCCAGAGCGGATGATCGTGAGTTCGACATCGCGTCCGAATGCGACGTCCTTGGGCAATCTGACTGCTTCGCTATTGCCGCTCCGAAAGGTTCGGCTGGCCGCGATGGACATGGCGAAATCTCCTAGTGATGACGTGTATATACCAAAACCTGGAGACGTTCGCAACGGTTCGAACTCTGCCCTCGAATTCTGGCGCGACGCCGAAAAAACGATGGTCTCCTGATAGCGCTGCCGATAGGCTGAGTGCAGGGGGAGACGGTGGCGGCAGATCAAGCAATAAACTTGGCGCTAAGGAGATCTGCGGCAAAGCGGCCGCAGCTTTCGTTGTTTGGCTTGGTCGAACTGAGAGCGGCCGACAATAGCGAGATCCCCATCGCTAATCGCCGCGCTCGCGCGCTGCTGGCGATCTTAGCGCTGGAGCCGGACCTGCCGATAACCCGCGATCAGGTGAGTAAGCTGCTGTGGCCGGGGCGGTTTGAGGCGCAGGCCCGGGCCAGCCTAAGACAATGCCTGTTGGAATTGGGCAAAAGCTTGGAGGTTTGCGGGCCCTCTGCGCTGGTGGTGACCCGCGACCGGGTAGGTCTCGCGACTGCAATTTTGCCGACCGACCTTACCGATCTGGAGCGCGCCCTAGCCAATGGCGATTTCGCGACCGCGGTCTCGGCGCTCCGGGTGATAGGGGCCAAGCCTTTGCTCGATCAATTCAGTTTTGGCGAGGGGTTCGGTGCCTGGATCGACGCGCGTCGGAGCGCGATAGAGCAGCGCCTTCACGCTTGGGTGCGACAGGGCCTCCTCGAACTGGCGGCGCGCGGTGATCTGGCGATGCACGCCGCACTGCTAGAGGCGTGGGCCGTTCGTGATCCCTCGGCATGGCGACTTTCCGCCGTCGACGGACAGGCCGAAAGGACGCGGATCGCGGTTTTGCCGTTTGCGGCCATTGGACTTCAAGACAGCCAGGATTATTTCGCCGATGGTATGGCTGACGAGTTGATTACGACGCTTGGGCAAGTGCCTCAATTGCTGGTCGCTGGGAGGACGTCGTCGTTCCACTTCAGAAACTCCGATCTGACTTTGGCTGAGATCGCGAGTGCGTTGCGGGTGTCGCATATCATTGAAGGATCAGTACAAAGGCAGGAAGATCAGGTCCGCATTTCCGTACGGCTTCTGAACGGCGAGACCGGCTTCGAGACCTGGGCTCACCGCTATGAAGGCAGCCTCAATGACATCTTCGACTTGCAGGAGAACGTCGCGCAGGCGGTTACCGCCGCACTGGGTGTCGCGCTCGGGATCGCGATGCAGCCACCCCTTTTGCGCGGGGAGACCCAAAGCAAGGCCGCTTACGATCTTTATCTGCAAGGCCGCGCCCTCTGTGCCCGCTTGTTCGGCGACGGGGTTTTGGCGAAGGCGGTTGCCTTGCTTGAGCAGTGCGTGGCGCTTGATCCGAAGTTTGCGCAGGGGTGGGAGGCGCTCGGCGAGGCCCATCAGCTTGTCGCGATCTATACTCCCTGCCTGGACCGTCCGGCAGCATCGGCGCGCATGGCAGAGTGTGCAGGGCGCGCGATCGCTCTCAATCCCAAGCTGGGGTATCCGCACGCCCTGCTTGGGGTCCATGCGTGGACCCAGAATGATATCGTCGGCGCGCTGGATTTGGCGCTCAAGGCCTATCGACTGGAGCCGGAAAACCCTGCTGTCGCCATGCGCCTTGGCTCGTTTCTGCTCTATTGCGGCAGGACGACGCAGGCGATGAAATATATCGAGGCCGCTATCGACCAAGACCCCGTCGATGGGAGAAAATTTACCCTTCGCGCGGTCGGCAAGTTCAATTTGGGCGACATGGAAGGCGCTTTAGAAGCTGGGCGACGTATGGTTGATCTCGGCTTCCCGTCGATGTGGCTGGCGGTGATCACCGCAGCGACCGGCCAACACGACCTCGCCATTGCGCAGTATCAGCAAACCCGGAAGTTGATGGGCGGGATCATGACTCTGCCCGCCGGTGCCCAGCCGCAATCGCCTGAGTTCATGGACGCCTACTGGGCGATGGCGGCCAACGGTGCGTGCAGCGGGCAAGAGGCAGACCGTGTCACCTATTGTCAGATGCTCGACATGATGCACGCCACGCTGCATGACCCTGCCGATCCGGCGATTGTGCTGCCGGCGATCTTCATGGGTTACGCCGACATGGTCATGAAGGCGCTGAGCCTTCAGATATCTCCGGCCAATACGCTGTGCTTCCAGTCTCTATGGGCCGATGTGGAGCCGATCTCGCAGATTTGGCAACATCCGGAGTTTATCCCCTTCGCTCAGAAGATCGGTCTGGCGGCGGCGTGGGACAAATATGGCTGGCCCGATCTGTTGCCTCCACCTAGCAATCTGGCCGCTGCCCCCACGAACTGACGGCGGACTGACGCTTTATTGACGGTAGCGCGGTTGCCCGGCAGGGCGGCGAGCGCAGTATCACTCCCACGAAAACAGCCACGTCGAGGCCATGAGGGCGGTCGGGGTGTTGGCCTCATCATGAGGCCGCATAAACTGGGAGAGAACCAATGAAACTGTTGAAATCGGTGGCGGTGGCCGCAGGCCTGATGGTCGCGACAAGCTTGATCGCGCCCAGCGCGGCCATGGCGCAAGAGTCCAGCTACAAGCCAGGCAGCGTTTGGACGGCCAGCCGCATCAAGGTACTGCCGGGCCAGTTCGAAAACTACATGGACTTCCTTTCCGGCCAGTGGAAACGCACCAACGAATTCGCCAAGAAAGAAGGCCTCGTGCTCAGCTACCACGTTCTGGCGGTGAACAACCCGCGCAACGGCGAGGGC
>JANPNB010000542.1:0-14053 GCA_031427275.1 Alphaproteobacteria bacterium
CGGCGGCAAGTCTACGTTCACCATCGAGACCCTCTACAAGGCTGCCGCTCGGCGGCTACACAATGCCTCCGACGTTCCGGCTCCGCATGAGCGGATCGAGGGGCTGGAACAGTTCGACAAGGTCATCGACATCGACCAATCGCCCATCGGTCGCACCCCTCGCTCCAACCCCGCCACCTATACCGGGGCCTTCCAGCCGATCCGCGATTGGTTCGCGGGCCTGCCTGAATCCAAGGCACGCGGCTATGGACCAGGGCGGTTCAGCTTCAACGTCAAGGGTGGCCGGTGCGAAGCTTGCCAGGGCGACGGGCTGATCAAGATCGAGATGCACTTCCTGCCCGACGTCTATGTCACCTGCGATGTTTGCCACGGCAAACGCTACAATCGCGAGACCCTGGAAGTGCTGTTCAAGGGCAAGTCGATCTCCGACGTCCTGGACATGACCGTCGAGGAGGCCGCTGACTTCTTCAAGGCCGTGCCAACGGTGCGCGACAAAATGGACACGCTAAAGCGCGTTGGCCTCAGCTACATCAAGGTCGGCCAGTCAGCGACCACCCTATCGGGCGGCGAGGCGCAACGGGTGAAACTGTCCAAAGAACTCTCGCGCCGGGCCACCGGCAAGACCCTCTATATCCTCGATGAACCCACCACCGGCCTACACTTCGAAGACATCAAAAAGCTGCTCGAAGTGCTGCATGAGCTGGCCGATCAGGGCAACACCATGGTGGTGATCGAGCACAATCTGGACGTGGTCAAAACCGCCGACTGGATTGTCGATTTCGGCCCCGAGGGCGGCGACGGCGGCGGCGAGATCGTAGCCCAAGGCTCGCCGGAGGACATAGCCGCCAATTCTAAAAGCTGGACGGGGCGTTACCTCGCCGAAGTCTTGCAACGCCATGCCGATCGACGCGGAGCCAGACGGAAGCTTCTCACAGCCTGATCTTCGAAATAGGCTGCGCTCATTCTTTTTGAAATTTGGAGATGACCCATGATTTTGTACGGCACGCCAATGCCTGCCCCAAACCCGCGCCGCGTGCGCATGTTCCTGGCTGAAAAGGGCATCGACCTGCCTGAAACCCGCGTCGACATGATGAAACGCGAGCACAAGTCCGAAGAGTTCCGCGCCAAGAATTCTATGGGTCAGATCCCGACTCTGGAGCTTGATGATGGCACCTGCATCTCCGAGACGGTGTCGATCTGCCGCTATTTCGAGGAATTGCACCCCACGCCGCCGCTCTTTGGCACCACCGCCGTCGAGAAGGCCCTGGTGGATCAGTGGATTCGCCGCGTCGAGTTCGCCGTGATGAATCCAGTAGGCCAGTTCTGGCGTCACGCTCATCCACGCACTGCGGCGCTACTGACCCAATTCAAGGACTTCGGTGAGTCTAACAAGGCGACCT
The DNA here is from genome assembly GCA_031427275.1 of Alphaproteobacteria bacterium. Lineage (GTDB taxonomy): Bacteria > Pseudomonadota > Alphaproteobacteria > Caulobacterales > Caulobacteraceae > Phenylobacterium. The sequence goes on from JANPNB010000542.1 coordinate 1,401, forward strand.
ATTCGGGCGCGCAAAAATACATGAACCGCGAGTTGGAAGGTCATGATTTCGTGGTCGGTAATAGCTTTACCATGGCTGACATCTGCCTGCTGTCCACAGTCGACTTCGCCGACTGGATCGGCCTGCCAGTGGAAGAGGAATTCGCGAACCTCGTGGCGTGGCGCGCGCGCATGAAGGCTCGACCTAGCGCCGACGCCTAAAGCATGGGGGTCGGCTCGTCGTGCAACTCGCGATAGGCTTCGGCCAGGGGCGAATAGATCATCACGATCTGCAGCACCGGCAATAGCAGTTGCACGGCGAGGGTCACCAAGACCGCGAACCAAACCAGTGGAGCCATGGCTGTAGGGTGGGCCATGGCGGTCTGCCCCCCGGCCAATGCGACGAAGCCCGCACTCACTATGGTAAAGACCAACCACACGATCAGATAGAATATGATGGCTAGAAAGGTCATTCCCAGCAGAGGCCAAAACTGTCCCTCTGTGAGCTTCCACGAGTCCAGGATTGCAACCCGACGTTCGGCAAAGGTCATCGCAGTGGCCAGCAATAGACGCACGCCGGCCCAGATCATGAAGCAGACTAGCCCAAGTCCGGATATCACGCCCAGCAAGCCACCGACTGCCGCCGCGAAACCGGTCAGGAAAATCAGGAAGAGCATACCGATCGAGAACAGGATCAGGTTGACCAAAGTCAGTCGGATCTCGTCTCCCCCGAACCGGATATAGGCAATCCCGCCGTCTTGGGGGCGCAGGACGCGTCGATAAATCGCCGCTGTCACAACCGAGATCACGTAGACTGCCAAAAGCGTGATCAGAATGAACGCTGGCCAGGAGTGCTCGAGCACCTCGACATAGGCGTCGATATCGCCCGACTCCATGCCACCGTGCTGCACAAACTTGATGAAGCCGGGACCTAAGCCCATCAACATCACCAAGCCCATCACGACGATGCCGCCGAAGTAGAAAAGACTCCAGACAAGGATCGCTCCGGGCTCCTTGCGGGCGAGCTTGAAACCCTCCAGCGCAGCATCACTCGGCGATAGCCTGCTCATATCCTCACCTGGACCGCGATGCTCCATCGAGCCATTCGAGTCGGTCGCCCCTCTGTGATGTGTTGTGGGATGTGTCCGATAGCGCTGCAAGGCCCCGCTCGCGATCTTGGCGGAACGTTGCTAGTTAGACACGCATGATGACACATCCCGTACACATAATCGGTGGCGGCCTCGCGGGGTCCGAAGCCGCCTGGCAGGTGGCGCAAGCTGGCGTGCCCGTGATCCTGCATGAAATGCGCCCGGTTCGCGGCACCGATGCTCACCAGACAGAGGGCTTGGCCGAATTGGTGTGTTCGAACTCGTTCCGCTCGGATGATTGGACCGGCAATGCCGTCGGCCTACTCCATGCCGAGATGCGAGCCATGGGCTCGATCATCATGGCCTGCGGTGACATGCACCAGGTCCCGGCAGGGGGTGCCCTGGCCGTGGATCGGGACGGTTTCTCGCAAGCCGTGACGGCGAAGCTCGAGGCTCATCCTCTGATCACCGTCGAACGGGAAGAGATCGCAGGATTACCCCCGACCGATTGGGACAGCGTCATCGTCGCGACTGGCCCCCTCACCTCGCCCGCTCTGGCCGAAGCCATCTTGAACCTGACGGGAGAAGGCCAGCTCTCTTTCTTCGACGCCATCGCTCCAATCATTCATTTCGACTCGATCGATATGGGCATCGCCTGGCGACAATCTCGCTACGACAAAGAAGGCCCGGGGGGTGACGCGGCGGCCTACATCAACTGTCCCATGGACCAGGCCCAATATGAGGCCTTCATCGACGCCCTGCTTGCTGGGCCAAAGGCAGAATTCAAAGAGTGGGAGCATGTCCCCTATTTCGACGGATGCCTACCTATCGAGGTAATGGCTGAGCGAGGGCGCGAGACGCCGCGACACGGTCCAATGAAGCCCGTCGGCCTGACCAATGATCATAACCCCCAGGAAAAGGCCTATGCGGTGGTTCAGTTGCGGCAGGACAATGCGCTTGGCACCCTTTGGAACATGGTGGGCTTTCAAACCAAGCTGAAGCACGGCGCGCAAACCGAGGTGTTCCGGACCATTCCTGGATTGGAGAAAGCCGTATTTGCGCGTTTGGGTGGCCTGCACCGCAATACCTTCTTGAACAGTCCCAAGCTGTTGGACGGCCAACTTCGGCTGAAAGCTGCACCCCGCATGCGGTTCGCAGGTCAGGTAACCGGCGTTGAGGGCTACGTGGAGAGTGCGGCAGTGGGGCTGTTAGCAGGGCGGTTCGCTGCAGCAGAGCGGTTAGGTGTCTCAATTGAAGCCCCTCCTTCAACCACGGCATTGGGTGCCCTGATCGGCCACATCACCGGCGGTCACCTGGACGGCGGCAAGGGCTCGTTCCAACCGATGAACATCAATTACGGCCTGATCCCACCGATTGAAGTGGTCAAACGCAGCGCCGACGGCCGGCGATTGGGTGCGAAAGAAAAGAGCCGCAACAAGAAGCTGGCCGTCGGGGAGCGGGCCTTGGCGGACTTGGCGACTTGGCTAAACCCGCCCGCGTAGAGCGGCCCAGGTAATCCTCAGTCGCGTGCTGAGGGGGCTCGACCGCCTGCCTCTGGCCCTTTGGCGCGCGAGCGTAGCATGGGCGATGGCGGGGAAGGCTTCGACTGCTAGGCCGCGAGATTGTGTGAGCCCTGCTAACAAGGCTTGATGAGCTTCCACGCCCGTTAGCCCGGCAGTGCCCATTAACATGCCGATGGACCAAGCTTTCCCTCCAGCCTGGGCTTTGAGTGTATCGGATTGCGGGTCCAATATCTGGGCGCAAAGCCCAGCTGCGGATCCGCCCGTCTCGGCGGCCCAATCCAGGGCTTCTTCAAGCGACATAGGCGCAGGATCGAGTTCCCGGTAGCGGGCATTAATCAGCGCTTCCAGCGGAGGACGCGGAAGACCTCGTCTCAAGATCACCCCGGCGAGCGCCTGAGCTGTCGGATGTTGCCGAACGGCACGCGCTGCGAAAATCTCATCCAAGACCTCGCGCCACCACGTCAGTCGGATTTCGCCCATCAATGGATTGCTAGCCACCCGGGGTGCCCGCGACACTTCATAGTCGAACGCGTAGATGGCAATCACATCGGCGCGGGCCTTGGCGTCGGCGATAAACCGACTCGACAGCCAGCGATCTGGATCGACCCGGGCGATCAAGGCATCAAGATCGGCTTCGTCTGAATTGGTCATGGCTCACATGAAAAGACCCGCCAAGCAGGGCGGGCCTTCGCAATCTATCCTTGAAGTTTAATCAGCCGAACAGGGTCTGGTTCATCGTCATGGTGACCAGCATCGGGACCGAGAGCAGCGTGTTAACGCGCGAGAACAGCATCGCGGTGCGGCCCGCCTTGGCCTTGGCGTCAGCGTCGCCATCAACGATGCCCAGCGCAATCTTCTGGTTTGGCCAGATGAAGACCCAGACATTGAAGAACATCACGGTCGCCAACCACATGCCTAGCCCGATGAACGTGTGCTGCGGGACTTGGAAGCCCTCGGTCATGCCCAGCGTCGCGGCTTGCATCAGATAGCCACGGTTGATCGCCAGGATGACACCTGCAACCCATGTGAACAGAGCCGCCCAACGGAACCAGAACAGCGCTTCAGGTGCGATATACTTCGACACAGCCGGCTTCAGCTCAGCTGGAATTTCCGGCATCTTACGGATCTGAACAAAGTTGAAGTAGTACAGCAGTCCGATCCACATGATGCCGAACAGCACGTGAAGGAAGCGGAAAACGCCCTGCCAGAATATGGCATCAGCGCCACCATTGTGAGTCATATAGCCCGCAAGAATGATGATCGCGAGGATCGAGCTCACGATCATGGTGTTGCGGAGATTGGAAAGTAGACCAGCCATGTTTCGCCCTTTGAGAATCCTGCCCTGCTGGGAGTCTATAGGGGAATTCGGCGGGGCGCAAAGCCAGTGTCTAGATTGCGATAAGACCCGCGGCGAGCCGGCGGCCCTCGGCCGTCAGCAGATTGTACATTCGCGCTGCCGTCGGGGTGTCCATGAACTCGAGGCCGATGCCAGCGGCCTTCAGGGCGTCCCTTATCGCACGCGGTGGCAGACCATTTCGCGCGCCTGTCCCCAACAACAGAAACTCAACCTCCGCAGGCCCAGCGGCAATAACCTCAGAGATGTCTTCGACCGAAAGGTCGCTGAGGGCCGAGACCGGCCAAGCCACCGCCACATCCCTTAGGATCAACACCGACCCCTGATGGCGAACACCTGAGAGACGAAAACCGCCGTCCCCATAGGCATCAATCGAGGGCGCGTTCCGGGCCACGATTATTGGCGCGCATTGGCCGGTTTCAGCGGTACAGCCTCTTCATCTCCACGCCGGACACCCCACAGGAGAATAATAGGAAGTGCGACATAGACTGACGAGTAGGTGCCGATGATGATTCCAAAAACCATCGTAAACACCAATGGGAAGAGCACAGGGCCACCCATGAACAAGGCTCCAGCCAGCGCTAAAATCGCCGTAGTACCCGTGATCAGGGTTCGCGACAGACGCTCGTTCTCACTGCGGTTGATGACCTCCGCCAGGGGCGTTGTCTTATACTTCCTAAGGTTCTCACGAAGTCGGTCAAAGGTGATGACCTTCTCGTTCATGGAATAGCCAATAACTGTCAGCAGGGCGGCAATCGAAGTCATGGAAAACTCAAGGCCAGTGACGGACAGCAACCCCAAGGTCAGCAACACGTCGTGAATAACCGCCACGACCGCGCCTAAGCCGAACTGGAGCTGAAACCGAAACCAAATATAGGCCAGCATCAGGGCCATGGCGATGCCGAGCGCCAGAAAGCCTTTGCGGACCAACTCGCCAGAGACCTTGGCTCCCACCGTCTCGACCCTCTTGAACTCAATACCCGGAAAGGCCTTGGTCAGGGCCTGCTTGACGTTCTCAGTGGCCTTGACCTCCCCACCGCTGTGTTCGGATCGGAACCGCAACATCGCCCCATTGGTGGAGCCGAGAGTCTGGACCTGTGCGTCTTCGCCGCCCACCGAGGCGACCGCCGTGCGCAGACCAGACATCGACGGCGCGTCCTTGGTCTGTACCTCAATCAGGGTTCCACCGACGAAGTCGATGCCCATATTCATGCCCTTGGTGAAAAACGACACACCAGAGCCAAGGATCAGGATCGCCGAAAAAATCGCAGCGATCGGAGCCAGTTTCACAAAGTCGAAGTGAAACTCGCGGGGCAGGTTGCGGATAAGGGGCCAAGCCATGTTTGCCTCTAAACGATCGGCAGGGATTTGGGCTTAGTGGCGCGATACCACCAGCCGATCAGCAGTTGCGTAATCACCACGGCGGTGAACACCGAGGTCACCACGCCGATCAACAAAGTCCAGGCAAAGCCCTGCACGGGTCCAGCCCCGAACATCAACATGATCAGTGCCGAGATGGCGCTGGTGATATTGGCATCCAAGATAGAAACCAAGGCCCGTTGATAGCCATGATCTAAAGCTGATATCGGCGTGCGCCCCGCATGGGCCTCATCGCGAACCCGCTCATAAATCAAAACGTTGGCGTCGACAGCCACGGCAAGGGTCAGGATCAGGCCCGCGATACCAGGGAAAGTCAGGGTTGCCTGGGTCAGCGACATAGCCCCGAAAATCAGCAGCACATTAACCACCAGGGCTATGGCGGCAAAAACCCCGAACAGGCCGTAGGCCAAAATGATGAAGGCGATAATCGCCACCGCACCGATGCCCAGCGAGATCGCGCCGGCCTTGATCGCGTCCGCGCCCAATTCTGCGCCGACGGTTGATTGTTGCTCCACATTCAAGGGCGCAGGCAGCGCCCCAGCCCGCAGCAACACCGCCAAATCGTTCGCCGACTCTGGTGTGAAGTTGCCACTGATCTGGCCAGAACCGCCGAGGATCGCACTCTGAATCACAGGCGCAGAGATGATCTTGTTGTCGAGCACGATCGCAAATCGCTTACCGAGATTGCGCGCTGTGGCGTCGCCAAACCGCTTGGCACCCACGCCGTTGAAGCGAAACTGGACGATGGCCTGCCCGGACTGTTGATCAAATCCTTGGCTCGCGTCGGTCAACATGTCGCCGGAGACGAGGGCGCGCTTCTTGACCAGCAAAGGCGGTCCGTCCTGGTTCTCCAACACGACGGATCCAGGTGGGATACGACCCTGAGCAACTTCAGCAGGGTCGACGGTGTCATCAACCATCTGAAAGGTCAGCTTGGCTGTCTTGCCGATGATGTTTTTAAGGCGCTCCGGATCACTCTCGCCGGGCGCTTGAACCATAATCCGGTCGACACCCTGCCGCTGAATTGCGGGCTCCTTGGTGCCGAGCGCGTCAATGCGACGCCGGATGATTTCGATGGACTGGTCCACCGCTTTTCCAGCCTCAGCGCTCATGGCTTGGGCCGAAAAGCTGAGCTTTAGGTGCTGATCAGGCCCGGTGCTGAGATCGACATCGCGCCCGCCGCCGTTCGATATGGGCGAGCCAACCCGCCCTCGCAAAAGGTTCAACGCGGTGTTGACCTTGGCCGGGTCTGTGATTCGTACGCTTACGGCACCTTCGACCTGCCCTAGATCGGTGAACTCGATCTTGTCTGCGCGCAGCAGGGCGCGGACGTCCTCAATCAGATTTGTGGTCTTCTCCGCCCGCAGCGCCTTGGTGTCCACCGACAGCAGCAGAGACGAGCCGCCCTGCAGGTCGAGACCCAGGTTCAAGGTCTTGCTCGGCAAGAACCCCGGCATACTGTCGCGCACGGAAGCTGGCAGCACATTGGGCACGGTGAACAATATGCCGAAGATCAGCGACGCGAGGACCGCGATCGTCTTCCAGCGCGAGGGCGCGATCATTGGGGGAAGTCCTAGACCTTGGAGTCGTTGGCAGCAGCGGGTTCACCGCGGCTCCGCACGTCAGAGATCATTGTTTTGATCACTTTGACTGTCACGCCTTGGGCGATCTCGATGCCGACTTCCTTGTCCTCAACCCGGACGACCTTACCGATCACGCCGGAGTTCAACACCACCGTGTCATTGCGTTTGACACCAGCGACCATCGCCTGATGCTGCTTCACCCGCTGTTGCTGGGGACGGATCATCAGGAAATAGAACAGCAGAATCATTGGCACGAAAAACAGCAACGATCCGAACGGTTCAGGGATGCCAGCAATGCCGCCAGCGGCAGCGGCGGTCTGAGCAAAAGCGGGGGTGGCGAACATGGCCTCTCCAAAACGTAATTGTCGGCCGCACGCGCGCACCGAATTTCAAGTCGGCGGAAGCTATGCGTTCGCCTGCAGTTTTGCAATGGAACCCGGGTAAGGCTAATCAAACGATCATGGATGAAGACGCTAATTCCCTGCTAAAACGCATAGCTGAGGCCCTCGAGCGGTTGGCACCGCCTCCAGCGCCACCGTTTGATTTCCAGGCCGGCAGCCTATTTCGACATGATGCGGCCTCAGGCGGGTTCGTCTTGGCCCCGGATTATCTCTTGGCTCTGGATGCCTTGGTCGGCATCGAGCGCCAAAAAGCTAGGTTTGTTGAAAACCTCCGTCGGTTCGCCAACGGCCTACCCTCCAACCATGCGCTGCTCTGGGGCGTGCGGGGTGCTGGCAAAAGCTCATTGGTCAAGGCCGCGTTTATGGCCGTCCTTTCGGCGTCCCCTAGCTTGAAACTGGTGGAAGTTGACCGCGATGAGGTCGCCACCCTCCCCGTTCTGTTTGACTTACTGCGGGACCGCTCTGAGCGGTTCGTCGTCTTGTGCGATGACCTTTCGTTCGAAGAGGGAGCCGAGACTGCGAAGGCCCTCAAATCAGCTTTGGAGGGTGGCGTATCGGGCCCGCCTGCAAACGTCCTATTTGTCGCCACGTCTAATCGCCGACATCTGATGGCGCGCAACCATGCTGAGGACCGGGGACTGGTGGCAACCGCCGAGGACGCCGAAGAGGAAGTCAGTGTCTCTGATCGATTTGGCCTCTGGATCGGCTTTTCGCCTATGGACCAAGTCACATATCTGACGGCTGTCCAGGGTTATGCAACGCGGTTTGGTCTTAGGGCTGCTGACCTGGACCGCAGGGCTCTGCAATGGGCCCAGCAGCGCGGCGGCCGCTCAGGCCGCGTTGCCTGGCAGTTTATCCGGGATTTGGCGGGCGAACTTGGCCAGCGAATGCCGGAATAGACGCCTTATCGCCCCAAGACCAGCTGCGGATCAACCGGTCGTGCCCGCTCAGATGGCGAAGGCGCATAGCGAACTTCGAAATGCAGCTGCGTCTCGGCAACGCCGCCCGTGGAACCCGCCTGACCCAGTTGTTGGCCCTGAACCACCCGCTGCTGCATTTTCACGTCGATGCGCGCTAGGTGACCATAGGCGGTGACCCAACCATCTGCGTGCTTGACCAATACCAGATTGCCGAAACCTGGCACTTGGTCGCCAGAGTAAACCACGTCCCCTGCCGCTGCCGCACGCACCGGATCCCCCGTCTGGGCGCGGATATTGACGCCGTCATTGCGCTGTCCCGTGCCCTTAGGGCCAAAGTCCGAAATCATATCGCCGCGCAATGGCCAAATGAACCGGCCCCTGCCAATCGACGAAATCTGGGCGTCGCTAAGGGGCCCAGACTGGCTAGGTGGCGGTGCTCTGGGACGGGTCGGCGGAGGCGAAACGGTGGGCGATGGAACATAAGGGGTGGGGCCGACACGTGGCTGAACCGGCGGCGGATTATAGATTGGGGGCGAAACTATGGGAGGCGAGGTTCTGATCGTTTCCTTGACAGGCCCGCGATCGCGAAAGCCGCCCGGCAAGGTTAATCTCTTACCGGGTCGAACAGCTGCACCCGCCTTCATACCATTGATTGCTGCAAGAGCCTTTGGCGTGACGGAAAACCGTTTGGCTATAAGGGCTAGGGTGTCCCCCTCGACCGGCAAGTAACCTTTGATGGTCTCAGGCGGTCCCTTGAGGACCTTGCCCGGCTGCAACGCATAGGGCGGCTTCAGCTTGTTTAGGTCAGCCAATTCCTTGCGCGTCATCCCAAGGTCCTGGGCGATCGCATCCAAGGCGTCGCCCTTGCGAACCCGGTAGCTGACCGGCTTACCCGCGAACTCTACCACCTTGCCGGTGACGCTGGTCACGACGCGCGTAGAAGGTCGCTGCTCGACTTGAGTTTCCACTGGCTCTGGTCGAGAGGGTTTCGCAGCAACCAGTGGCTTTGTGCCTTTTGGCGGAATTGGAACTTCAACTGCCGTTTCGTCGGCGACCTGGGTCTTGCTGCGGATCGGACCTTTGTCGCGGAAGCCGGTCGGCAGGATCAGCTTGCGACCGGCGCTCAATCCCCGTCCGATACTGATGTCGTTGGCCGCCGCCAGCGCCTTAGCTGTCACTGAAAACCGCTGAGCAATGGAAAACAGCGTGTCGCCCTGCCCAACCACATAGGCCTTTGCGTCGCTTCTTGGGCCTTTGATGACTTGGCCAAGGCGCAGCGGATAGGGCGATTTCAGGCCGTTCAACTCGGCCAACTCTTTGCGATCGACGCCCATCGATCTGGCGATGGCGTCCAGACTGTCACCAGACTTCACCCTGTGGGTTTGTGCGGGGCCAGCCGCATCGACAACCCTGCCGGTGACCATCTGCTTGGTTACCGTGCGCATCACCGGTCGCGGGGCAGGCCGGACAACGGCGGGTGTGTCCAGGGGTCGACTCTCGACGGCCTCTGGGCCCGGTAACGGAACACCGGGAGCTTCGCGTGCCTCAACATCGGCCGGCGCAGCCGCCATCGCCGCATCGGGCGCGGTCGTTTGAACCTCCGAGCCCGCCTGCTCTTGTCGGATCGGGAAATTCGGACGCGGCATTTGCGCCCACGCCGGTTGAGATAGCGCAACAACCGAGGTGGTCGCGATCAGGGCCAGGGCCAAACGAGTCGTAAAAAGCGTCATCGCCGCTCCGCAGGGGGGTTTCGGAATCAGTCGAGGCGTCTGGGTTAAACGTGAGTTAACTTCGACACCAATACCAACCCACAAACACGTCACATTTTAGGCCCTTGGCTAAAGCTCCTTGGCCACGCCGTCGAGGAGAGGCACAAAACGCACTTCGGTCATCTCCTCGACCCTGAAGCCTCCGTGTCCGTCAGCCTCGTAGCGTTTGAGCACTTGGACCGGCCCTTTCCCAATGGGCGCAACCAAAATTCCTTTTGGCTTCAGCTGTGCCAGCAAAGCTGTGGGTTCGGCTGATGCCGCCGCCGTGACCAAGATTCGATCAAAAGGTGCCTGCTCAGGCCACCCCAATCCGCCGTCGCCAAAACGCGTGATCACATTGATGAGACCAAGCTGACTAAACCGAGCTTCAGCTTCCCGCATCAAGGTTCTGTAGCGTTCGACCGTATAAACCAGCCGAGACAGCTTCGAGAGAACGGTCGTCTGGTATCCCGACCCCGTTCCAATCTCCAGCACCCGAGATCGCTGTTCAACATTTAGCGCCTGGGTCATCAGACCAACGATGAACGGCTGGCTGATCGTTTGTCCACAGGCGATGGGCAAGGCGGAGTCTTCCCAGACCCGGTCTTGAAACAAGTCAGGCGTAAAGAGATCGCGCGGCGTGGTCTCTATGGCTGTAAGCACAGCGCTGTCTGTCACACCTTGCGTCCGCAGAGCCAGGATCAGGCGGGCCAACTGGGCCTCTGGCGACAGCGTCTTTGTCATCACGACCGCCCGGGTGGTGTGCCGCCTAAAACCCTCTTGAGGTCATGGACGGTCTGGAGATGCGTCAGGTCGATGTGCAACGGCGTGATCGAGATCTTACCCGCATAAAGCGCCGCCAAATCTGTGCCGGGTTGGGGATTGGACGGGGTCTGATCATAGCCCATCCAGTAGTATTCCTTGTTGCGAGGATCGACCCGCTTAACCGCCCGACGCAATTGCAGATCGCGGAAGGTCTGTCGCGTAACTTCAACCTCGGTGATGTCGTCCAAGGCGCGGCTGGGGAAGTTGAGGTTTAGGATCACGTCGCGAGGCCATCCCGCTTCAATGAGTTTGCGGATAATCGGGGCGGAGAAGGCCTTGGCGGGCGCGAAGAAATCCTCCTGGGTCGTAGTGCCCCAGCCCTGGGACAACGCCATGGACGGCACGCCCAGCGCCATACCCTCAATGGCTCCCGCGACGGTGCCCGACATGGTTACGTCCTCGGCAATATTGGCTCCGTGATTGACGCCCGACAGTACCAAGTCCGGCCGGGCTCCGTCCATCAGCTCGGTAATGGCCATCATCACGCAGTCGGTCGGCGTACCGGTGACCGCATAGCGGCGATCATCCAACTTCCGCACCCGAATCGGGTCTGACAGCGTCAACGCCCGGCTTGCGCCCGACTGCTCGTATTCTGGCGCACAGATGAAGATGTCGTCGGAAAGTTCACGGGCAATCACCTCCAGGGCCTTGAGCCCCTCCGCATGGATCCCATCATCATTAGTCAGCAGGATTTTCACAGGCTTCCTCCCTCCCCTTCATGGGGAGGGCAGACCGCGAAGCGGTCGAGGGTGGGGCAGTCTTGCCAGGTGGCAGGCAGCTTCAAGCTTCCCCACCCTGGCGGCTCCGCCGCCTGTCCCTCCCCATAAAGGGGAGGGAGAAGAGCGATCAACCTCACCCTGCACCGCCAATATGCGTCAAGCCCGGCAGATAGGGATGCAGCGCCTGTGGAATGGCCACCCGCCCCTGCTCGTCCTGATAGTTCTCCATGACCGCCACCAGCGTGCGACCAACCGCTAGCCCCGAGCCGTTCAGCGTATGCACAAACCGAGTGCCCTTATCGCCGGCCTTTCGGGCCCGGGCATCCATCCGCCTTGCCTGAAAATCCCCACAGTTCGAGCACGAGCTGATCTCGCGATAGCGCCCCTCGGACGGCAACCAGACCTCCAGGTCATAGGTCTTGCGTGCACCAAACCCCATGTCGCCGGTGCAGAGCAGCATCACACGATAGGGCAAATTGAGCGCCTTGAGGATCGCCTCGGCACAGCCGACCATGCGTTCATGCTCAGCCTCAGAGTCTTCCGGGGCCGTGATCGACACCATCTCGACCTTGTAGAACTGGTGCTGACGGATCATGCCGCGCGTGTCGCGCCCCGAGGCCCCGGCTTCGGATCGGAAGCAGGGGGTGAGTGCGGTTAGGCGAAGGGGAAGGTCTTCCTCTGGCGTGATCTGTTCCATGACCAGACTGGTCAGGGGGACCTCCGCCGTTGGGATCAGCCATCGGCCATCAGTTGTCCGGAACAAATCGTCGGCGAATTTCGGTAGCTTGTCGGTGCCATAAGCCGCAGCGTCATTGACCAAAAGCGGCGGCGAAACCTCCAGATACCCGTGCTCCTGGGTCTGCATATCCAGCATGAACTGGCCCAGCGCCCGCTCCAGCCTCGCCAGTTGCCCTTTCAGCACGACGAACCGCGCGCCGCTCATCCGAGCCGCAGCCTCGAAGTCCATCAACCCCATCGCCTCGCCAAGGTCGGCATGGTTCTTGGGCACATTGATCGCGTGGGGTTCACCCCAACGACGCACTTCGACATTGGCCTCTTCGTCGGCCCCGGCAGGTACATCCTGCGCTGGGATGTTCGGCAAGGCGGCCAGCAGATCGTGCAGGGCTTGGCTAG